>NZ_BAABGS010000073.1:0-162249 GCF_039541695.1 Chelativorans composti
TTTCGAGCCGGCTGATCTGCTGGCTGAGTGCGGACGTGGCCACGCCGAGCTGTGCGGCGGCCTTGCCGAGGCTTCCGCACTCCACCGCTGCCAGCAGATATTTCAATTGGCGCAATTCCATGAGGCCATGTCTCCACGCTTGCCACTGCCCGCACCGCGTTAGGTATCGCAAGCTTGACGAAATGTCTTTCCTTCTCAAGCGCAGCCATTGTGGATGGGCCGGCTTTCCGCTCGCACAATGGCCCCGGCTGCATCATCCGCGCGCAGCTGCCGGAAGGTTTTTCACTGTGCGAACGTAAATCCCGCTACCGCCGTCCCGGTATCCGCACGAAACCAAGTGTCGAACCGCCCGCAATCAGCACTATGCCGAAGCCAGCGATGACCAGGGCATACGACCCTGTAAAATCGTGGACATAGCCAGCCAGCGCCGGCGCGAGCATCGTCCCCGGCACCTGGACCATCATCAGGCTGCCCTGGATCGTACCGAAGCTCGACTGGCCGAACAGTTCGTTGCAGATGACGAGCACGAGGACCATCGGCGCACCGGCGGCGGTTCCGAGCGCGCACACGACGACGAGCACGGACGGAAGTCCGGGCGCCAGCGGAAAGCTGCAGATGGCAAGGCCTTCCAGCGCGATAAGGCCGCCGAGCAGGGCGGGAAGCAGCCGCGGGTGCATCCGGTCGGCAACAAAGCCCGCCAGCAGCCGCACCGGAATGGTCATGAGGATCATCGCGCCGAACAGCGTTCCTGCGAACACCGGATCGAGCCCGTGGTCCGTCATCAGAGGCAGCAGGTGCACCGTGAGCCCGGTGGTGACGGAAGCCTGCGCGCAGAGCGCCACCGCGATGAGCCAGAAATTCGTGTCCCGCAGAAAGGATTGGCTTTTGGGCGGCACGGTGGAGGCGTGGGAAGCAAGGGGCGCCGGCCTCTCCCCTTTTACGTTTTCCGCGATCAATTCTCGCCGGAACCAGATTGCCGGTATCGGGATCAGTAGGAGCAGGATTACTGCCCAGGCAAGACATGTCTGGCGCCAGCCGATGCTTTCGACCATGAGGCTGACGACCGGCACGATCAGCGTCGCCACGACCGCCGATATCGAGAACCGCACCGCCAGTGCCATGCCGCGCTTGCGCGCGGCGGTCGCCACCACGAGCTTGTCGAGCGCGACGGTGAACCCCGCCGCCGTTCCCGCTGAAAAGAGCAGCGACCAGGCGGCATAGAGGCCGAGTTCCGTCTGGACGAAGGCGAGCACGAACAGGCCGAACGCCGAAAGCATCATGCCGCCGATCACGATGAGGCGCGGCCCATGGAGGTCGGTGATGCGCCCGACCAGAGGAGAGGAAAGTCCGCTGACGAGTCTGCCGAGCCCGATCGCCATCGAAACGGCGCCCCTCCCCGTCTCCAGGTCGACGGCGAGGGGTTTCAGGAGAGCGGAAACCGCAAAGGCGCCGAACCCGTGCCCCAGTCCGGTGAGTACACCGGTGGCCGACACCAGCGCCCAGCGTTTTCGCTCGCCCTCGCTCATAGATAGGCCAGCCAGAGCACCAGCGGCGGGAACAGGATGAGTGCCGTCACGTGCAGGACGTCAGCCGCAACGAACGGCATGGCGCCCCGGAACATCGTTGTCATCGGTATGTCCTTGGCGATGCCCGACAGGACGTACACGTTCATGCCCACCGGCGGCGTGATGAGTGCGATCTCCGTCATGCGCACGACCAGCACGCCGAACAGGATGGCGTCGAACCCGAGCGACGTGACGATCGGGAAGAACAGCGGCACCGTCAGCGTCATCATTGCCGAGGCATCGAGGATCATCCCGAGGAAGAAGTAGATCAGCAGGATCAGAAGCAGCACCACCATGGGCGGGAAATCGCCTGTCGCCACGAAATCGATGACCCGCATGGGGATGGTCGTTGCCGTGACGAAGCTGTTGAAGACCATCGCGCCAAACAGGATGCCGAAGATCATGCCCGTCGTCTTGAGCGTCGCGTAGATGGCGTTGCGGAAGCTCTGCAGGGTGAGCCGCCGCCGGATCAGGGCGATGAGAATGGCTCCGGCCGCCCCCACGGCCCCGGCTTCCGTGGCGGTGAACCAGCCCCCGATGATGCCGCCCATGACCAGCACGAACAGGGCGAGAACCTCCCCGATCTTGGTGAAGCTCAGGAGCTTTTCCCGCCACGAATACTTCGGCCCGCGCGGGCCTGCCGCGGGATCGACTCGACACCAGATGCCGACCGCGATCATGTAGAAGAGCGCGAGCAGGATGCCGGGGATGATGCCGGCGGAGAAAAGCCGCCCGATCGAGGTTTCGGTGAGAATGCCGTAGATGATGAGCATCCCGCTGGGCGGGATGAGCGAGCCGATGGTGCCGCCCGCCACCACGCTGCCCGAGGCGAGCGACAGGCTGTAGTTGTGCTTACGCATCTCCGGCAGCGCGATGAGTCCCATCGTCGCTGTGGCCGCCAGGCTGGATGCATTGACCGAGGCAAATCCGGCGGAAGCGCCGATGGTCGCCATTGCCAGACCACCCCGCTGCCGGCCGATCCACTTGGCGGCAAAGTCGAACAAATCCCTGCCGATACCGGCCGAAAACAGGATGTGCGCCATGAAGAGAAACAGCGGCACCGTGCCGATGGCATAATTGGTGGCAAGGTTGTAGGTGGTCACGCCCGTCCGGACGATGGCGGCGTCAAAACTCACCAGGAACGCGAACCCTGTGAAGCCGACAAGGCCCATCGCGAAGCCGATCGGCATGCCGAAGCCGATCAGGCTGAAAAGGACAAGAATTCCGATCAGGCCAACGGTCGGCGCGGTCATTCCTTCGGCTCCGCGTAGTGTTCTGATTCATCTTCGACCGGAACGCCCCTGAGCAGCTTGAAGCCCTGCCAGAGCAGCACGATCACGCACAGGATGACAGCCGCCGCCATGGCCCAGCGAAATGGAGCCACCGGCACATTGATGATGGGCGAGAGCTCGTTCTGCGCCATCCTGCGGATCGCCTCCTTGATGGTTGCCCATGCCACCACGACCCAGAACAGCGACCCCACGATCAGCATGAGGCCATGGATGAAGTGGCGCAGCCTCGCGTTCGAGATCCGCTCCACGAAGATCACCGCCCGCGTGTGCTCGTTGTACATGGCGGCATAGGCGATCGAGATGCTCACCGCAGGGATCAGCAGCAGCTCGGACAGCGAATATGTGCCCGGGAACGCGATCCGCATGGCGCGCAGCACCACGGTAACGACGGTCAGTCCCATCAGGCCGAGAATGGCTGCAATGCCAATGACGCCGGCCGCGCCGCAAATGCGTTTCAGGGTCGTGTCTATGAAATCCATGGTCCGTCCGGTGACGCCTTGCCGCTCCCGGCTTGCCCGGACAGCAAGGCGCTCTCCCGCCCTAGTCGTTGATGGCCGCGCGGATCTTCTCGAAGATTTCAGTGCCCGGCAGCCCCTTCTGGTCGAGCTCTCTCGCCGTCTCCCGCGCGGCAGGTTCGAAGGCGGCTGAATACTCGGCGATCACCTCAGGCGCCACGGCATTGAACTGGACGCCGAGCTGCTCTCCGTAGGCTTTGCCTTCATCCTCGGCGGCCTGCGAAAGCTCGTAGGTCGTCCTGGTGAGGAAATCGATGTTGTCGAGAAACACCTGCTTGATGTCGTCGGGCAGGCGAGCCCAGGCCGCCGCATTGATCGCGCGTGACGGATAGGCGCCGCGGCTGTGCGGCAGTTCCGAATAATACTTGATCACTTCCGCGAAGCTCAGGGACTTCAGGGCCTCGTAGGGAGCGATGACGCCATCGAGAACGCCGCGCTGCAGCGACGGGTAGGTTTCGGTCATCGGCATGGTTACGCCCTCTGCGCCGGCCGCCTTGAGCGCGCCGATATAGTCTACGGCTGAGCGGATGCGCAAACCCTGGAGATCCGACAGCTGGTGGAACGGCTTCTCCCGCAGCATCAGATGCATCGGCGTGCCCACGTTGTAGCCGAGCACCTGCGCCCCGCCGAGTTCCTCGGCAAACTGCGGATACTCCTTCCAGAGCTGCATGTAGACTTCGAGAACCTTCAGCGCGTCGCCATAGCCGTAGAAGAACTGTGGGGTGAGCCGGTTGAGGTCATAGCCGGACGTCGCATAGATCGGCGCGATATAGGCCATGTCCGCCACGCCCGCATTGAGCTCGTCTATGCCCTCACGGCTGTTGATGAGTGCGCCGCCCCAGAACGCGGTGATCTTCACGCGGCCGTTGGTCTGCTCTTCGATCCGCTTGATCCACGCCTCGTCCGCCTTCCCGTACGGATGTGTCGGTGAATAGGTGGTCGAGTAGGTGAGCTCGAACTCGGCCGCGGCCACGGCGCCGGATGCGACAGCCGTGCCCAGCGCCGCGAACAGCGCCATTGCTATTGATCTGATTGTCATCTCCTCCTCCCTCTCTTCTGACAATCTTTCGCCTCAGGTTACCCTGGGCTTGAGCCGGTCGATTGTCTCCCTCGACAACCCCAGTTCCGACAGCACCTCCTCCGTGTCGGCTCCGGGCGAACGGCCCAGGTTCCGGATCCTGGTCTCCCCCGTTAGCCGGACGGGCTGGCCGAGCTGACGCACGGTGCGGCCGGATGGTCCTTCCAGTTCCATCACCATGCCCCGCGCGCGCACATGCGGGTCAGCCAGCGCCTCCGATATGCCATTGACCGGAGCGTACTGCGTTCCGGCTGTTTCCAGGATCCTGATCCATTCCTCGCGGGTGCGGGAAGCGAACAGTTTCTCCAGCTCGGCGCGGATTTCCCCGCGGCGCGCGGCGTCATTCTGGCTCTCGATGAATTCCGGCCGCCCCACCGCCTCGCAGAACGCCCGCCAGTACCGGGGTTCCATGTCGGTGGT
Organism: Chelativorans composti; assembly: GCF_039541695.1. Taxonomy (NCBI): domain Bacteria; kingdom Pseudomonadati; phylum Pseudomonadota; class Alphaproteobacteria; order Hyphomicrobiales; family Phyllobacteriaceae; genus Chelativorans; species Chelativorans composti. The sequence continues at coordinate 4,871 of NZ_BAABGS010000073.1, forward strand.
GCAGATGAAGGCTCCATCCTTTGTCCGCCACAACCCGATGTCGGTGCGCCGCGTGCCGCGCGGCGGGATGGAGGAAAGGTCCGGATGGCGCGACAGCACGTTGACGAGCAGGCTCATCGCGCAATCGGTCATCGCCACGTCCACGTGCCGCCCCTCTCCCGTGCGTTGCCGCTCGATGTAGGCGGCGAGCGTGGCGAAGGCGGCATGCGTTCCCGTCACCACGTCAGCGGCGGGTATGCCAGGGAAGCTTGGAGCCTCCGGATTTTCACCGACGCGCGACAGCACACCGGATATGGCTAGCGCGATCGGATCATGCCCGGGCTTGTCGCGGTATGGACCGGTCTGCCCGCAAAGCGTGAGGCTCACGTAGATGATGTCGGGCTTCACCGCCCTGAGCGCCTCATAGCCGAGGCCGATGCCGTCGAGCACGCCCGGCCGGTAATCCTCGACGACGATGTCGGCCGTGGCGACCAGCGCCCTGATGGCCTCCTGCGCCGCCGCGTCACCAATGTCGAGCATTACCGAACGCTTGTTGCGGGCAAGAATGTCGGTTTCGCGGAGCGCCCTGCGCTCTTCGTCCGAAAACCTGTCCCAGCCGAACACCTTGGCCTGCTTCGCGATTTCCCGGGGGTTTTCGATGCGGATGACGTCCGCCCCCATGTCGGCGAGCAGCCAGGTGCAGTAAGGCCCAGGCAGAAACTTCGAGAAATCGACGACCCTGACACCTTCCAGCGCGCTCATTGCTCACCCCATCCCGTGAAGGTTGAGGCAGGGACCGGCTTGCCCAGCGTACGCCGAGGGGCATCGGTTTGCGCCGAGCGGAACAGCGGTCCCGGCACCGACACGGCCTTGCCAGTCTCTTCGTCCGTCACCGTGACGAACAGACCGCGCGCCTTGAGATGCTCGCTGTCGCGCACGTCTTCGGGGCTGTAGATCACGGAGAGGCCCCAACCCAGCTTGAGCGACCAGTTGCCGAGCTCCTCGCGCGTATGACCGGCGAAGAAGTCGGCGATGATGGCTTCCCAACGCTCGATGGTTTCCTGCGGAGTGTTCGCCACGAGCGTGTTCTCCCAATCGATCCGGCTAAGCTCGCCGGCTGCGCCCTTTTCCTCCATGACGGAGACGACTGCGCGCATCATCGACGGATTGTCGATCATCGACCAGGTGACGTATCCGTCCTTGCACGGCCAGATCTGACGCACGCCCGACTTGCCACGCACCAGAAGGTTACCATGGCGGCGGCCGATCCTGCCGGTCCATTCGTACATGATGGCTTCGCGGTAATTCGCCAGCGTCGCGCTCTGGAACGCGGAAAGATCCGCCTTCTGGCCCCTGCCCGTGCGCCGGCGGGCATAGAGACCGAGCAGGGCGGCGGTCGCAGCCTGGATGCCGGTTAACGCATAGGCCTGCTGGCCGGGGAACTTGAGCGGCGGGCGGTTCGGCTCGCCTGTGACGTGCATGAGCCCGGAAAGCGCAAAAAGCGTGAGATCTGTTGCCGGACGCCCGGCATATGGTCCCTCGGCGCTGAAGGGCGAAACGCGGACATAAATGGTGTTGTCCGATACCGCCTCATCGAGGCCGAAACGGTCTCCATTACGCTGGCCGTCAAGCACCACATCGGCCTTCACCGCAAGCTTGCGGATCGCTTGCCTATCGTCCGGGGAGAGGATCGTTTTGCCATGGTGCCAGGCAAGCCGGCGGGCTCGGTTGGTGCAGCTATCGGGCAACACCACGGCCACGTCAGCGCCGAGCTCCGCCAGCATGCGGCCGCCGAAATCGGTCAGCCCGTCGGCGATCTCGAGAACCCTGAGTCCAGCCAGCATGCTCATGCGAGGCTCCCTTCTGCTATCAGAGCCTCGACTTCCGCCGCATCGAGGCCCAGCATGTCGACGAAGACCTCGCGGTTGTGCTCGCCAAGGCACGGCGCTCGATCAACCCGGGCGGGCGTCCCATGCAGGAGATAGGGAGGGGCAGGCATGGTAGACGGCCCCAGCACCGGGTGATCGAGCTTCACGAAATGGCCAGTGGCTCTGAGCTCAGGGTTCTCGAAAACGTTCTTGCCGTCGAGCACCGGGCCAGCAGGAATCCCGGCGGCGGCAAGCCTGTCGAAAAGCGCGAACTTGTCCTCTGTGCTGGTGGCAGCACAAATGGCCTCGCGGTCGAGGCTCCCGATGCCAAGCGTGCGCTTCAGCGCCTCGGCCTGCGCCTCGTTCTCGATGGCGATGGCGATCCACTGGTCGTCGCCCAGCGTTGGAAAGACACCGTGGACCAGGAAACCGGCGTCGTCGTTGCCGGTCTTCTCGATTTCGTCCTGCGCGTAGAGGTCGGCGATGACATGCACCATCGGCTCGATCTGCGAGACGTCGATGTGCTGGCCCTCGCCAGTGCGGGCGCGATGTTCGAGCGCGGCGAGGATCGCGACGGTAAGGAACATTGGAGCCACCACGTCACCATAGGCGAGCGGCGGCATTTGCGGCGGGCTCCCCGCCTCGCCGGTCAGCCACGCGTGACCCGAGTGCGCCGCGGCGGAATTGCCATATCCGCGGAACCCGGCCATCGGCCCCGTTCGACCGGCGACCGACACGCTGGCGAGGATGATGTCAGGCTTGTTCTTCTTGAGCTCCTGGTAGCCGAGCCCGATGCGCTCCATGAAGCCATAGCCGAAATTCTCGACCACCACGTCCGCCCAGGCCACGAGCTTCTTCGCAGCCTCGATGCCGCGCGGATCGGACAGGTTGATGGTGACGCTCTTCTTGGAGGTGTTCGTCTGCGCAAAAAAGGCCGAGCCGTCAACGTCCTTCGGGTCGCCGGCAAAGGGCGGAGACAAGCGGCCGAGATCAAGACGTCTGCGGGATTCGATCTTGATAACCGTCGCGCCGTTGTCGGCCAGATCCTTGGTCGCCCGCGGACCCGCGCCAACCCAGGAAAAGTCGGCAATCTTCAGCCCATCCAATGCACCCACGGCGCTCCTCCCCTTCGCTCGCCAGTGTCGTATGCCAATCGGGATGATAGTTAAGCGAATGAACTAAGTCAAACGCCTTTCTCCGCCAGAACGGCGTCGAGAACCGCGCTGACGCGGGCCACCATTTCATCCCTGTTCCACTGGCGCTTGTCCACCATGTCGGACCAGACCTCGATGACGCGAACGCCTGCTTCCTCCAGGGCTTTTTTCGCAAACAGCGAACCATGGCCCGAGAAGCGGTCGTGCTCGGGAATGAGCATCAGCGCCACGTCGATCCGGTATTTCTTTGCCTGCTCGACCAGCCAGCTGTTGACCCACGGCGGCTGGTGCAGCTGTTCGTTCATGGCGGACACGCGCGCCGCCAGCGCCCGCAGCGGATCGCCCTTGATCTCGCGGATGTAGCCATCAGCCGCAAAGGGCAGGTACATCGACCAGGCGAACACCGCCCCGTGGCTTTCCTCGAAGGCCGAATAGAAGCTCGTGTCGAACCAGAGCCCGGCGCCGATCCACATCATGCGGATGCGCTCGTTTTCCACCACGGCTGAACCCGCCCTGACGCGCTCGGCCAGCTCATCGCGGAAGCGCCGCGCATGCGAAAGCGCCCATTCCGATCCGCGGTGCCACTGCGGGATCATCACGTTCGGGATCTGCTCGGAAATGCGGATCGGGGAGCGCGGCGCACTGGCAAGAATTTCCGATGCCTCCTCGAAGATGCGCTCCTGCTCGTTGATCGCTTCCATGTACCGGGCGAAGCCGTCGTGATCGAACGGGCGGCCCGTGAGCTTCTCAAGCTCCTCGACGAGCGCCTCGAACTCCGCCACCATGAGATCGAGCCTGTCGCTCCCGTAAAAGCTCTCCCAGTCGCTGCGCGCCAGCCGCCACCATTCAGGATGCGGGTCTGGCACCGCCGGCGACGACAGCAGGAAGAGCGGCGCGCCCGTCCGTTCCGCCCACAGCGAGAAGATCTTCTGGTGATCATCGGCGCTCTGGCGCGCGCACAGGATGGATGGCTTCGGCAGACCGCCCCACGGCTGCCGCTCCCGATCGCCTTCCAGCTCCGCGATCAGGGGAAGGCTGGAATAGCGCGCGAGCCGGTCATGGAATCCGAGGGTCTCCATGTAGTCGAAGTAGTATTCGGAAAGCTGCTTCGCCGCGATGATCGCCGACCACCACTGGTTGGTCACCAGCGGCACGTCCATGTAATGAAAGAGCTCATGCGGCGTGTCGGCATTGACGAAGGCGTATTTTGCCCCCGACGTGATCTGCGCCTGCAATCCCTTGGCCCATTCCCGCTGGTGGTTCGTCGCGAACTTCGTGGATTCGAGCGGCACATAGGTACTGGTCATTTGCGGGCCTCGAGCTTGGCGGAGATGAGCGCTGCGGCACGCTCGTGCCAGGTGTCCTGATCCGGCTCGCGGAAACCCAGGTTGACGAAGGCGATGCCCCTCTCCCCGAGAGCGGAAGCGATTGCGGGGATTTCCCAGCCAATCGTGTCGTCGGTCGGCGCAAGCTGGCAGAGCACCAGTTCGCACCGGGCTTCTGTGACGGCGTCCAGCAGAGCCGTCCGGAAAGCCGTGGTCGGGGCGATGCGCGGACACGAAGGATCCGCCGCCGTGGCGCGCAGGATTTCGGGCAATGTCAACTTATCGTTCCCAGGGCCCGGCCAGACGGCGCCCCACGGCTGCCAGTCGCAGACGATAGTCCCGAAGCCCTCGAACAGCTCGTAGGAAGCGGGAGACAGAAGCGGCGACCCTATGACCCCGATGCGCAGGCCGCCACGCGCTCCGCCTTCAATCTCGCCGAGCGCGGCATCGAGCAGATCCGCATGTTCGCCCGCCGTCATGAAGCGGCCGGCGTTGCGCCAGCGCATTGCCACCGTGCCGGATACCCCCGACGCCCCTAGCCTCTCCAGAGCCTTCCGGCGGCGGCCCTCCGCCGCCGCGGCCTCCGCGATGGCTTGGTCATCCGGCCGGTTGAGGCCAATACGGTTCAGGAAATCGAACAGCTTTTCAGCCTGGATCGCGTTGAAGCGCTCGACTGCCGGCGTCGTGGCATGCACCAGATTCCACAGGAACATCGGCGGAACCGCCGCCGGAGCCCGGCCCTGCCGCACCCATTCGCAGGCGTACTGGTAGGCGACCAGCGCCGGCGCGTCGTCGCGGGCGAAGACAATCCCGAGGAAATCGGCGAACTCTCCGTTCATCAGGCGGTTGAGGAAGATGCGGACTTCCTCGTCGACGAATGGCTCTATGATCTCGTCGATAGCCGTCTTCTCCGACAGCTGCCCCATCGACAGATGGACCGGCACGCCGCCGGCGGCCGCCACCAGCGTCTCGGGGAAACCATTACCGAAAATGCCGATGCGGGGCAGGCTGGCGGCAGGCTGATTCCGGTCGCGCGCCTCGAAGGCGTGTTCCAGCCGGCTTCCGGCAGCTCGCCGGGATTCAAACGGCGATGGTTGCGGCAAGGTCTCCTCCTTTTTTTAGTTCATTTTTAGAACTAATTTGAGGGACGTCAAGCCGCCACGTTTGACAGCTTTCGGCGCCGGCGATAGTCAGCAGGCGGATAGTTCTGGCGCAGGGGACAGTCAGCGACCGGCCGAAGGAGGGCGACAAACATGGCGGGCACATCGGACGAGGTGCAGCAGGACCGGGTGATCCTCGGCCCCCTGCGCGAAAATCTGCCGTTCCTGACGCGTGCCCTGCGAGCCTATATCCGCGCCGAGAACGCCGAGTTCTTTGGTGACCTCGCCACCGAGCACGGCGAGATTGCGGTGCTGAGTGTCATTGCCCTGAACCCCGGCATTTCCCAGAACGACCTCGCGGCAACGCTGGTCTTCAAGAAATCGGCCATCACCAAGCTGGTCAAGGAACTGGAAGCACGCGGCCTGATCGAGCGCGCCAAGGCCGCCGCCGACAAGCGCTTCAACGCCCTGCAGCTCACCGCCGAGGGACAGGCGCGCTACGAGAAGATTTCGGAACGGGTCACCGCCCAGCACGCCGCGATCTTCGAGACCTTCAGCGACAGGGAGCGAAGGCAGTTCTTCGACCTTCTCAACAGGCTCTATGTCCATCTTGGCGAGCGGCAGGCCCGCCGGACAGGTACATCTGCGGCCATCGCCACGGATGGCGACGACTGATCCGGCTTGACATACCCCTTCCATTAGTTCAATTGATGAACTAAAAAGGGAGGAGCAGGATTGGCACAACCACTCGCAGGCGTCCGCATCGCGGATTTCAGTCATGTGATCGCCGGGCCGCTGGCCACCCAGTTCCTGTGTCTGCTCGGGGCGGAAGTCATCAAGGTCGAGCCCCCCACCGGCGACGTTCTGCGCAACTACACCCAGCGCAGGGAACTGCGCGGAATGGCCGAACCCTTCATCGGAGCCAACGCCGGCAAGAAATCTGTCATCCTCGATCTGAAGACCGATTTCGGGCGCGAGGCGGCGCGGCGGCTGATTGCCACCTCCGACATCATGGTCGAGAACTTCCGTCCCGGCGTGATCGACCGCCTCGGCCTGGGTTATGAGACGGCCCGCGAGCTCAACCCGGGCATCATCTTCTGCTCGATCTCCGGCTATGGCCAGGAGGGCCCGATGCGTGACTACCCGGCAATCGACCAGATCATCCAGAGCGTGTCCGGACTGATGGGCCTTTCCGGCGAGCCGGACAGCGGACCGATGCGGATCGGCTTTCCCATCGTCGACACCTACAGCGCCCTCCTTGCCGCGTTCGCTATCCAGGCGGCATACATACAGCGCGAGCGGGACCCCGAGCGGCGCGGCCAGTACATCGACATCTCCATGCTCGATGCCTCGCTGGTCATGATGTCCTCGGTCATCAATCCGCTGGTCATCTCCAACATCGAGCCCAAGCGCACAGGCAACCGCGGTTTCTCGCTCGCCCCCACCGCCGACACCTTCGAGACCGCCGAGAACGCAATCACCATCGGCGCCGTGCAGCAATACCAGTACGAGCGGCTCTGCGCGGCCATCGGGCGGCCCGACCTGCTCGCTGACCCGCGCTTTGCGGACCCGGATTCCCGCATGGCCAACGACAAGGAACTGCAGGAAGAGCTGGCCAAGACCTTTCGCACCAGGACGGCGCTCGAATGGGAAGCCATCCTTTCGGAAGCGGGCGTACCCGCCGGGGCCGTGCGTCCCGTGCGCGAGGTGCTGAAGCTGCCACAGCTGGAGGGCCGCGACCTGATGCTCGAGATCGACGTGCCGAACCCCGCCGTCTCCCGCACGTCCATCCTCAACGCCGGTTTCCGCTTCGCCCATGACGGTCCCGGCGTCTCTGCCCCTCCCCCGCTTCCGGGCGAGCATACCGAGGAAATCCTCGCCGGACTCGACCTCTCCTCCTCCTGACGCCGGCGGTGGATTTCCTCGGGCGCCCGGCGCGGCCGAGGCTACGCCGACGATCAGGCTCGCCGTGGGCACGATGCCGTCATTGGCTCCGCGGCAACCCGCTTCAGAGCCAATTCACCCCCGTGAGTTGCGCAACGTCCCCCGGATGCTAAGCTGGCACAGGACAGGGAGCGGATTTGGCGAAGGCGGGAAGCCATGACGGAGCGAAGATGGCATCGGTAGCACTTCTTGGTCATGATTGCGTCGGCAGTGCCCTCCGCCGTGACGGCAACACGCCCACTCTTGTTCCGCATGGGTCCTCCTGCTTGACCGCTCTTGCGCGCCACGGGCGCGGCGGGGCAAGCCAAAGAAACCGATCTCTTCTTCCCGCCTCCGCTCCTTCGCGCTGGGCGCCTAGCACAACCCGATGCAGATACTCTCGTCACGCACCTTCCTCGTTGCGGTCGCAACAGCCGGCCTGATCGGCGGCTTCGTCTTCTGGCTCGCCGGCACGCCCTCGGCGGACTGGATTTGGTCCGCCGGCACGGCCATCGTTCTCGCCGGGCTGATGCTGGAGATCGTCACCACCCTGCGCCGCGGCGAAGTCGGCCTCGACCTGGTGGCCGCTCTGTCCATGCTGGCGGCCATCATCTTTGGTGAGCCGCTGGCGGGCAACATCGTTGCGCTCATGTATTCCGGCGGTCAGTTCCTCGAAAGCTACGCCGAGGGTCGCGCGCGCCGGGAAATGACCGCACTTCTCGACCGTGTTGCCCGTGAAGCGAGCCGCTATGTCGATGGCACCATCGAAACCGTACCGATCAGCGAGCTCCGGCCCGGCGACCGCATCCTCGTGCGCCAGGGCGAAGTGGCGCCGGTGGACGGCGTTCTGCTTTCTGAAGGCGCCACGCTGGACCTCTCGGCCCTCACGGGCGAGAGTCTGCCGGCAAAGCTCCGGGAGGGCGATGAGGTGCTGAGCGGCTCCGCCAATGTCGGCGCACCCTTCGATCTGCGCGCTACCAGGGCGGCCGGGGAGAGCACCTACGCGAACATTGTCCGGCTGGTGCGGCAGGCCCAGGAGCGCAAGGCGCCCATCGTCCGCATCGCGGACCGCTTCGCGGTCTGGTTCCTGCTGCTCACCCTCCTGATCGCCGGCGCGGCCTGGTGGATCACAGGCGACAGGATCCGCGCGCTGGCGGTGCTCGTCGTGGCCACGCCCTGCCCGCTGATCCTCGCCCTGCCGGTTGCACTCATCGCTGGAATGTCGCGGCTCGCCCGCGAGGGCGTTCTCATCAAGAGCGGCGGCGCCCTCGAAATGCTGGCGAAGGTGAGGACAGCCATCCTCGACAAGACGGGAACGCTGACCTTCGGCGAGGCGCATATCGTCGCCATGCGGACGGTGGACGGCTGGGACGCCACCGAAATGCTGCGTCTGGCCGCTTCCCTCGACCAGGCTTCTGGCCACGTCATTGCCAGGGCGCTGGTGCGGGAAGCGCGCGGCAGGGGCCTGCATCTGTCCACCCCCTCCGGTGTCACCGAAGTCGGCGGCACCGGCATACGCGGGACCGTCGAAGGGCGAGACGTCGTGGTGGGCGGCAGCGGCTTCATCCACGGCATCGCCCCGGATCGCGATCCCTATTCCCTGCGCGATGGCCTGCCTGAGGGAGCCGTCGTCGTGGCCGTGGCGGTCGACGGTAGGCTCGCCGGTATCATCGTGCTTGCGGACGATCTCAGGCCCGACGCGGCCTCCGCGCTGGACAGGCTCCGGGCCGCCGGAATGGACCGGATCGTCATCGCCTCTGGCGACCGTCAGGATGTCGTCGATGCCGTTGCCAACCAGCTGTCGGTAGCCGTGGCCCATGGCGAGCTGTCGCCGGAGGCCAAGCTCCGGATCGTCGAACAGGAAACGGCGGGAGCCCCTGTCCTGATGGTGGGCGATGGCGTCAACGACGCGCCCGCACTGGCCAGCGCCACCGTCGGCGTCGCCATGGGTGCGCGCGGCTCGGCGGCCTCCGCCGAAAGCGCCGACGTGGTGCTTCTGGTCGACCGTATCGACAAGCTTGCCGTGGCGGTGAGCGTTGCCCGCCGCACGCGCCGCATCGCCCTCGAAAGCGTCATCGTCGGTCTCGGATTGTCGGTCGTGGCCATGGTCGTCGCGGCCTTCGGCTATCTTCCGCCTGTCGCCGGCGCTCTCCTGCAGGAGGTGATCGACGTCGCGGTTATCCTGAACGCGCTTCGGGCGTTGCGGTGACGGTCGGGCTTGGCCTCGGCTCGACCGTCTCGCTAGGATGCGAACCTGTTCAGTCGGAACCGGAATGGGGGCGCAAGCCTGCCGGCGCGACACTGCATGCCTGCCGCCCAGCCGCGCCATCATGGCGACCTCGGCCAAGGCCGCGCACCTGCCGGACGTTGCGAGAGCCGGGACTTGCCGGTCAGCGACCTACAGCGTTCCCGCCTCCCTTCAAATTCACCGGATCAGTAGTCCATTGCCTCTTCAAACAGCGCAGCGAAATCGTCCCGCGTGATGGGGCGCGGATTGGTTGCCGTGCTGTGGTCGAGGAAAGCGCGATCCACCATCGCCGGCAGGCAGTCGCGGGGCACGCCCATTTCGGCAAGCGTCCGCGGCAGTCCCAGCTCCTTCGTGAGCTGAGCAATGGCTTCCGCCAGGTCGGCCTCGGGTGCCAGCTCCATGGCCTTCCGGATTTCCGCATATTTCTCCGGCGCGGACGGCTCGTTGAAGCGCAGCACCGCCGGCAGCAGCACCGCATTGAGCGTTCCGTGATGAAGCCGTGGCTCCTGCAGTCCGCCCAGCGCATGCGACATGCTGTGAACGGCGCCGAGGCCCTTCTGGAAGGTGAGACCGCCCTGCAACGAAGCCATCATCATCTCACGGCGCGCTTGCCGGTCGGACCCGTCGCTGACGGCCTGGCGGATGTGCCGCATTGCCCGCTTCAACCCGTCGATAGCGATCGCCTCCGCCGGAGGATTGTCGCGCGGGCTGAGGTAGGTTTCGATGCAGTGCGTGATGGCATCCATGCCCGTGGCTGCGGTGAGATAGGGCGGCAGGCCCAGCGTCAGTTCCGGGTCGCAGATTGCCACCTCGGGGATCATGTGCGGCGAGATGAAGCCGAGCTTGCGGCCGTCGTTCAGCGTGATCAGCGCGGCCCGTCCCACTTCGCTGCCGGTTCCCGCCGTCGTCGGAACCGCAATGACCGGCGGCTTTTTCGCGGTGATCTTGCCCATGCCGCCGAGGATCGCCGCATACTGCTCCAGCGGCTCGGCATGGGTGGCAAGCAGCGACACGCCCTTGGCGAGGTCGAGCGAAGACCCGCCCCCGACCGCGAGGATCGAATCGCAAGCGGCGCTGAGGAAGAGATTGCGGGCCTCCAGCACCGCCGCCTCGGTGGGGTTCTCGGGCGTTCCGTCATAGACCGGCAGCTTCGGGTCGAGACCGCCTGTCTTGAGAACGTACTCGATGATCCCGGCGCGAACGATCCCAGCGTCCGTGACGACCAGCGGGCGGCTCGCGCCAAGGATCGCGAGCTCCTCGCGGATGAGCGCCGTGGCGCCGAAATCGAACTGTATGCGCGTCAGATAGGTAATCAGGCCCATGCGACTGTCTTTCCTCCCAGGTGCATCTGCTTCCTCGTCTCCGGGCGGCCGGTGACCGCATCATCGGCAATCCCCCTGCCTCGCACACAGGCGGCCGGCCCCCGCCGGCGCACATACTGGCGGATCGTCGCGGGAATTTCGAGTGCGCTTCCACCGGAAAATGCCGCCCCGCGGCTGACGCCGCGCCGTTCGCCACGGAGCATCCATTCGTCTCACAACGGTTCGACGAGCACCGGGCCTTCCGGCCTGAACGTCTTGAGGTAGTTCTTCTTCTGGTCGAGCCCCCGGAACCTGTCCATCGGAATCCGCTCGGCAGGTTCCAGCTTCCGCAGATCGGTCACCTCCCAGAAGATTGCCCAGTGTCCGAGGTTGTCCGACGGATCGTTGAACGTGGACTTGGGACGGTACTTGAGTCCGTCTCGGTGTGCGCCGTTCCGCGACTCCACCCAGCGCAGATAGGTCGCAACCCAGGTGACATGCGGCACCGGCGCGGGCTGCCCGTGCGAGGCATAGATGAACACCTGGCACGGCCTTCCCTGCAGCATGGCGCTGAGCGCGTCGAACCTTTCCCACGCCATGCTGCCGAAGGCGACGCGGCCATACTGTTGGACGGTTTCCAGGCCGGACTCCAGGTGCATGATCGGCACGGGCGCAAGCAGCGCCACGTCCTCGCGCTCCACCCAGCTCTTGCCATTCCGCCAGATGGGAATGGTCTGAGGCGCTTCGATGTCGACCTTGACCGAGAACCGGCTCGATACCTGCGTCAGCCGCAGCGCTATGCTGCCGGAAATCTTTGTCCACTTCTCGTAGGATACGAGCAGCGGTTCCTCGCCGAGCTCCTGGATATGTGCCGTATTCGTCTCCGGAAACGCCTCGATGAGCCGGAAACGGCGCTCAGCGATGTTGAATGTATCCTTGGGTCCGATCTGTATCACGAGCCCCATCGCCTACCCCCCTGAATCAGCATCAGGAACGGTGCAATGGTTGCCCTGCCGGTCATCTCTGCCAATATCCGGCTGCGGATCATTTTGTCGCGCCAGGGACGGCGCTGCCCGCCCCCTCGCGCCCCCTCGGCCCGGCAGAAGGGTGCCATCACCGGGGATGCCCCCGCATGCGCGAATCCGCCTGGCCGGCCCCCTGTGACCTCCGGCCCTTGGATTTTTTCGCGCATGCGGGGATGCCTTGCGATCTGCAAGCGCACGTGCCTGCGATCAGGAGGCGACGCCCCGAAGCCTCTCCGTTCGCCGCCGCAACAGCTCGACGGTGGCCAGAAGCGCAACGGAGAGAACGACGAGGATCGTTGCAACCGCCAGGATGGCAGGGCTGATCTGCTCGCGGATGCCGTTCCACATCTGCCGCGGAATCGTCTGCTGTTCAGGTCCGGCGATGAAGAGCACGGCCACCACCTCGTCGAAGGAGGTGACGAAGGCAAACAGAGCGCCCGACACGATGCCCGGGAAGATGAGCGGCAGAACGATGCAACGGAACGTCGTCCACGGATCGGCCCCCAGGCTTGCCGCCGCCCGCGTGAGCGACCGGTCGAAGCCCGACAGCGTCGCCGTCACCGTGATGATGACGAAGGGGGTGCCCAGGATCGTGTGGGCAAGCACCACCCCGGTATAGGTTGAGGTGAGCCTGCCGCACTCGAGCCCGATCACGTCGCACGGACTGGAGAAGAAGAAGAACATGCCCGTGGCGACGATGATGATGGGGACGATCATCGGCGAAATCAGGATCGCCATGATAAGCCTGCGGAACGGCATCTCCGGCCGGGAGAGGCCGAGCGCCGCCAGCGTCCCCAGCACCGTCGACAGCAGTGTGGTCCAGAACCCGATGATCAGCGAGTTCTTCGCCGCATCCACCCACGTGGCATTCGCCCAGAGATCGCTCCACCACTGGACAAGTCCCGTCTCGTCCGGGTTCTGCATGCCAAGGGCTCCGAGCATCCGGTACCAGCGCAGGCTGTAGCCCTCCGGGTTCAGCCTGAGCATCTCCTCGGTGAACGTGAAGTAGGGCTCGGCATTGAACGACAGCGGAATGATGACCAGGATTGGCGCCACTAGGAAGGCGAAGATCAGGGCGCAGACCGCGATATAGGCGTAGTAGAAGAGGCGGTCTGACACGGTGGCATAGGCTGGAAATCTCATTGGCCCCTCCTTACCCCAGCTTGAGCTTGTCGATGCCGATCAGGCGATCATAGAGCCAGTAGAGCACCAGCACGCCGGCCAGCAGCATCGCTGCAAGCGCCGCCGCCTGGCTCCAGTTCGACCGCGACATGTGGAACTGGATCTGGTTGGAGAACAGCTGTCCGTCCGCCCCACCGACCAGCGCCGGGGTGATGTAGTAGCCCACGGCCAGGATGAAGACGAGCAGCACGCCGGCCGCGATACCCGGCAGCGTCTGTGGCAGGTAGACGCGCCAGAAGGCCGTCCAGGGCGTCGCCCCGAGACTGCGCGCCGCGCGCACGTAGCTGGCGGGAATGACCTTCATGATGGAATAGAGCGGCAGCACCATGAACGGCAGCAGGATATGGACCATGACAATGATCGTGCCCGTCTGATTGTAGATCATGGAGAGCCGGCCGCTGTCGTCAATCAATCCCGTGGCGACGAGCAGGCTGTTGACCACGCCCTGCCCCTGCAGGAGGACGATCCAGCTCGTCGTTCTTACCAGCAGCGATGTCCAGAACGGCAGCAGCACCAGGATCATCAGCAGGTTCGACGTCTTCGGCGGAAGCGTCGCCAGAAGGTGCGCGATCGGAAACGCCAGCAGCAGGCAGATCAGCGTGATGATGCCGGAAAGAATGAAAGTCTTGGCATAGAGCCACAGATAGATCCGCTCCCCGGACGGCAGGAGCTCGACACCGCCATCCTTGCCGTAGCGCATATCCATGCCGGTCAGATAGAAGTCGAGCGTCCAGGGAGAGGCAGCGTTGCGCATGGCCGTCCACAGGAGCGGATCCTCCCAGCGCGCGTCATGCGCCAGCACCGCCTCCTTGAACGGCGGCTGCAGGTTCTTCGCGGCGCGCGCTGTCGACGTAAAGAGAGACCGTGCGCCCGGAACGGAGTAGTTGATCCGCGTTCCGGCTCCGCCCGCGGTCTTGGTCTGGTTCATCAGTTGCAAGTCGGCCACCAGCGCGGCATAGGCCTCCTCGGTCGGCGCGGTGCCTTCCGGATTGATCTCGAACCAGGCCGCCAGGTTGGGCGCGTTGCTTGAAAAGCCGTCGTGATAGACCGAGCGCATCATCAGCTGCCCGATCGGCACCAGAAACGTCACCACGATAAACAGAAGGAGCGGCGACACCAGCAGCAGCGCTTTGATCTTGGCCTTCATCTGCGCGCGGTGGAGTGACCTGCGAAGGGTCTCCCCGTCCTGCGATACATCGACCGGAGCCATTGAAAAGGCGAAGGAATTTGCCATCGGTTTCTCCCGCGAACCGCAATGGGGCGCCCGGGGACAGGTGACCCCGGGCTTGCCCGCTCAGGCGATCAGTTTGTCGCTAGCCATGCGTTGAACTGCTCGTTGAGCTCCGTGTCGTGGTCGACCCAGAAATCCAGCGAGGTCTCGAGCGCATTGACCATGTTTTCCGGCGCGGTCGGCAGGTTCGGCCCCATCACGGTAACGCCGTCCTTGTAGATGATTTCGACCGCATTGGACGACTTGCGCGCGGGCCCGTAGGAAATGTACTTCGCCTGCGCCGCCAGCCCGTCCGTCGAGGTGGCGAACTTGAGGAACTCGAACGCCTCCTCCAGGTTTGGCGCGCCCTTCGGGATAACGTAAGTATTGAGCTCGGAGATCTGGCCATCCCAGATGATCTCGAACGGCTTGCCCTCATCGACCCGCGCGTTGAAGATACGGCCGTTGTAGGCGGTGGTCATGACCACCTCGCCGTCCGCCAGCAGCTGCGGCGGCTGCGCGCCCGCTTCCCACCAGACGATCTGGGGCTTGATCGCGTCGAGCTTGGCAAAGGCGCGCGCGCGTCCCTCCGGCGTGCGCAGGAGGCCGTAGACCTCTGCAGCCGGCACGCCGTCAGCCATGAGCGCAAGCTCGAGCACGGCCTTCGGGCTCTTCTTCAGGCCGCGCTTGCCCGGGAAACGCTCGAGATCGAAGAAGTCGGCCGCCTTGGAGGGCCAGGCATCGCCGAACCGCGATGCGTCATAGGCGATGATGTTCGCCCACAGGTCGGTGCCGACAGCGCAATCGGTCAGACCGCCCGAGAAGAAGTCGTCGACTGCCGGGATTCCGTCATTGCTATCCGGGAGAATTGCAGGATCGATCGTCTCCAGCAGGCCCTCGTCGCACAGACGGATTGCGTCGGCCAGCTCCATCGACGCCACGTCCACCGTGACGTTGCCGGCGTCCACCTGCGCCTTGATCGGCGCGGCCGCATTGTCCGTGTCGACCATGACCGTGCGAATGCCGGTCTTGGCCGTGAACGGCTTCAGGTGCGCCTCGTTCTGGGCAAATCCGTAGGCTCCGCCCCACGACATGACCGTCACGTCGGCCTGGGCCGCAGAAAATGCAATGCAAGATACACAAAGAGACAGCGCTATCTGTTTCATGTCCTCCTCCCCTCGTCGTCCGGTAGATAGATAGCAGGATGAAAGTCACTCGATATTCAGGTTCAGGCAGCCTCCAGTGCCCGTGCGTCCTGCACTTTCCAGCTGACCTGGACCCTTTCACCGGGATTGAGACGGCAATGGTCCGGTGAATTCGGTATCTTCACGATGAAGCTGTCGGTTCCGCCCAAACGCAGCCGCGTGCGAAGAATGTCGCCCATGTAGATGATCTCCAGGACTTCGCCTTCCATCGACGCTGTCGTGCCGGGCTCGGAAGCAGGCCCGAAGGAGACCCTCTCCGGCCTGATGGAAACAACCGTCCGGTGCCCCTTCGACATGAAAGTGGCAGGCGTTGCCTCGATGACCTCCCCGCTGTCCAGCCGCACGGCCGCCCGGCCGCCCGATACGTTCTCTATGGTACCGAGCAACTTGTTGTTCTCACCGATGAACTGGGCAACGAAGCTGTTGACGGGCCGCTCGTAGATATCCTCCGGCGAAGCCAGCTGCTGGATCCGGCCATCGTTGAAGACCGCGATCCGGTCCGACATTGTGAGCTCCTCGCCCTGGTCGTGGGTCACGTACACCATCGTGATCCCGAGCTCGGTATGGAGACGCTTGATCTCGAACTGCATGTGCTCGCGTAGCTGCTTGTCCAGCGCGCCCAGCGGCTCGTCCATCAGCACAAGCTTGGGGTCGAACACCAGCGCGCGGGCAAGCGCGATGCGCTGCTGCTGGCCGCCTGAAAGCTGCGCGGGTCGGCGGTTGATGAAGGCGCTCATCTGCACCATGTCCAGGGCGCGCTTGATGCGGACCTCCCGCTCCTCCTTCGGCATCTTGCGGACCTCGAGCGGGAAGGCGAGGTTTTCGCCCACTGTCATGTGCGGGAACAGGGCATAGTTCTGGAAGACCATGCCGATGCCACGCTTGTGCGGAGGCACCTTGTTGATCGGCCGGGTGTCCAGGTAGATCTCGCCGCCGGTCGCCGTCTCGAACCCGGCCAGCATCATCAGCGTGGTCGTCTTGCCGGAACCGGACGGCCCCAGCATCGTCAGGAACTCGCCCCTCCGGACGGAGAGATTGAGATCCTTCACGATCAGATGCTCGCCGTCGTAGGTCTTTTGGACGTTCTTGAACACGACGTAGTCGTCGCTTCCGAAGCGTTCGTGCCTTTCAGTCATGCCCTGCGCAGAAACGCTGGCCTCAGACTGAGTGTTAAGCATCAGACACCTCCATACCAACAGACGTCCACCGCTTCGGCGCAGGCAGCAGCTGCTCGGCCCAAAGCGCATGTGAAAGCAGGGCTTCGTCCTGTCCCGCTCGCGCGAGAAGCTGTATTCCGACGGGCATTCCAGACGGCCCGGTGAAACCCGGCACCGTGATCGTGGGCAGGCCGAGAAGGCTCCACAGCCTGCTGAAAATGGGATCGCCGGTCGAGGCAAGTCCCTCGGGCGCCTCGCCGGGGGCGGCCGGAGCCACGAGCACGTCATATGTCTCGAAGACCGTGTCGATACGCCGGCGAAGTTCCGCCGCATCCCGCAGGCTTTTCTGGTAGTGCGCGTAATCCATCTCGCGCCCGAGCTCTATCATCTTCATCAGTACCGGGCTCAGATCCCGCTCGAGCACATCCCCGTCGGGCGAAATCATCGCGGCAGCCTCGAAGGCCATGATTTCCGCCTGCAGCCGGACGCCATCCACGAAATCGTCAAGGCCGACTTCCTCGACCTCCGCACCCGCCGACAGCAAGACAGCCGACTTCAGCAGCGCGTCCTGCGTTGCCGCCTCGGCCATGTCCCACCACGGCGTGCGGCAAACGCCGACGCGGGCGGGCGCCTTCGGCTCCGCGACCCGGTCTGCGGCCATGATGACCGAATGCACCTGCGCCGCGGTCGGGACATCCCGGCAGAGAAACCCGAGTGTGTCGAATGACGGTGCGAGGCCCCTGACGCCCGCAAGGCTGTAGCGGCCATGGGTGGGCTTGAAGCCGACGACGCCGCAGTAGGACGCCGGGCGGGTGATGGACGCGGCGGTCTGGGAGCCAAGCCCGACATCGATGAAACCGGCGGCAACCGCCGCCGCCGATCCGCTCGACGAGCCTCCCGGCGTCCGGTTGAGATCGAACGGATTGCGCGTCGGTCCGGGCGCGAAATAGGCAAACTCGGTCGTGACCGTCTTACCGAACACGACCGCACCGGCCGACTTTAGCCGGGCCACGACAGCAGCGTCCTGCACCGGCTGGGTGCTGCGGCGGAAACGCGTACCGCATTCGGTCGGATACGGCAGCGCGTCGATGATGTCCTTCACGCCCAGAGTAATGCCGGCCAGCGGCCGGTTGCGGAACCAGTCCGCCCTGCCCTCGACCTGGGAAAGCACCGCGCTTCGGTCGAAGGTGACAAAGGCTCTGATCCTGTCCTCGAAACGGTCGATCCGCTCGAGGCAGTCATTGACGTGACGCCGGATGGAGCCAATTCCATCGTCTCTCATGCCGGCCTCGCGCTTGCGGAAACAACGTCTTGCATCGGCTTACCAGGTCCCGACATTCGGCATGGACGCCCAGGGATCCTGTGGTGGCAGCCTGTCGCTCTTCTGAAGAAGTTCGATGGAAATTCCCTCGCGCGTGCGAATGAACGCCATGTATCCGTCGCGCGGAGGACGGTTGATGGTAATGCCCGCGTATTTAAGCTTTTCGCAGAACCGGTAGATGTTCTCGACCTCGAAGGCGAGATGGCCGAAGTTCCGGCCGCCCGTGTAATTCTCCGGATCCCAGTTCCAGGTCAGCTCCAGAATGGGCGCGTTCGTCTGGGCCGCTGCCTCGAAATCATCGGGCGCTGCAAGATAGACGAGCGTAAAGCGCCCTTCCGGGGATTCCCGCCGCCGGACTTCCCTCAGACCGAGAATGTCGCACCAGAAATGGAGCGCCTCGTCCAGGTCCGTTACCCTGATCATCGTATGGAGATAGCGCACGTTTTCCTCCCCAAACCAGCGGTTATCGGGCGTAGCCGGGAGCCCAGTCGGGTCCGGTCGTCACGACGCAACCGCCGCCCACGCGACCGCGCTCGCCGAGGCGGTCGATCATGCCGAGCAGGATCACCGGCCCGATGCTTGAACCGAGAACGGCTGAGCAATCGGTCGCGGCTAGCCGTCCGAACAGATCGAGCGTCCCGGACAGGAATTTGCGCGGGCGCTCGGTTATGCCGGCCGGCAGATGCGCCGCCAGCGCCTCGCGCACCGGGACGGCCTGATCCAGAAGCTGGCCGCCGAGCCCCATCACGTCGACGATCGCGCTGTCACCGAGCGCGGGCAGCCCCTCAGCACCCGCAAATCTCGGTTCCACGGTGCCGTGAATCCTCGGAGCGGGATTGACGTGCCAGCGCGATGCGTCCCCCGCGAGACGGAAGCCGAACTGGACGCCGTTGCCCCCGGCATTGACAACCAGGGTGGAGCCGGGAACGCCAGCGGCCGCCCGCGCCACCAGGCCGCACATCGCCATCCACACATTGAGCGCGAAAGCCGGAGCGCCATCCAGGAAGGCTTCGATCGCCGACGTGTTTGACCGCCCTCCGTCGCGATCGAGCAACGCGGCGGCAAGCAGCCGCGAGCCTGCCACCGTGCACGAATGACAATCGTCCTGCTGCGCTATGGCTTCCCGTAGAACGGGGCCGAGGGGAAGTGGCCGCTCCGTCAACAGGCCATCGATCCAGGGCGCGAGAACCCCATCCAGCCATTCGAGGTGCGCGGGCAGGTCCGGATGGAGAATACCCAGCCGGGTGCACAGCTCCATGCCCTCGTTAAGCGGGCTGTAGGCGGCACCATCCCCCGCCTCGTCCCTGACCTCGATCAGCATCGTCGAAGGGCCCGCGGCTCCGGCGAGGGGGACATAGACATTGTATTCCTGCGCCGGCT
This sequence comes from Chelativorans composti, assembly GCF_039541695.1. NCBI lineage: Bacteria > Pseudomonadati > Pseudomonadota > Alphaproteobacteria > Hyphomicrobiales > Phyllobacteriaceae > Chelativorans > Chelativorans composti. The sequence goes on from NZ_BAABGS010000073.1 coordinate 24,249, forward strand.
CGACAGAAATCGAACCGTCCTGCACAAGCATTTCGGCGCTCTCGACGTTCTCCGCCCACTTTTCGCGAAGTATGATCGAGATCAAGGAGTTGCGGACCGGAACTGGTATGCTTGAAAAATCCCGGAATTTCGGTCCCGCATGCAGAATGATCCGGCCGGAAAGTCCCGGCAGACTGGAAAGACGGCGCATGCCCGTCCATACCGGCCGCACGGCATTCATCCTGGAAAAGGCGATCGCGTTCGGATTCTCGTTTGACATCTGGTTTCTCGGTGCAGCCATTTCCCCTGCGGCTCTGAGGCCGTCTTACGAAGCGCGAATCCAGGTTTCGCTGTGAGCCAGCGCTGCCGACTGCGTCCGACGGTCGAAGAAGTCGCGTTCGACTGTCTGTCCGGGAAGTTGCCGTCCGTTCAAGATGATCGCCGCCGATCCAGCGGGCTGGAAGATAGAGAACATCTCGTGCATGCCGGTCTGGCTGTCGCGCGGGGGCTGCGCCACCGCGAACATGTCCTGCAGATCGTTCCAGCGCATATCGACGCGATTGTCCCCGGCAATGGCGATTTCCGTAACATGTTTTGGATAATCAGCTTCCACCGAGAACACGGCTCCGTCAATGATTGGCAGCGCGTCGAGTGCTTCGCCAGCGGGACGGAACAGGCCGAACTTGCGGACGAAATCGTTGATCAGGTATCGAGCGAGCGGTGCATTGTCCGTGTAGCAGAGCCGCGTGGGGTTCTCCACGCCGATCTTGCTGTACGGGTCCTCTAGAACCAGCGTCATGTGGCCCCGGCCGTAATCCGACGCGTTGATCCGGAAGAAGAGCGCCAGCGTCGACCAGTCGCCGGCCGGATCGAGCTTGAGATAGATGGGCGGATTGTCGCCGGTCCAATCCACCTTTCCAGTCCTGACGTAGTCCATGGTTAGCTCCTGAACCTGTTATCCAAGCTTTCGACGAAGTTCGTTGAAGTCCGAGGTGGGCGCCCAGCCCAGCAGCCGGCGGGCCTTGGCGTTACTGAACACGGAGGCACGAGGGTTGCGTTCGAAATATGCGCGGTCGATCGTCTCCGGCAGCGAGCCGAGGATGCGTTCCGCCCAGGCAAGTGTCGGTTCGGGGTGCGAGCTGTCGTCAGCGCCGATGTAAAAGCTTTCGCCGTTTATACCCGGAACCTCCGCCGCAGCTTTGAAGGCCCGAGCGAGGTCTTCGGCCGTGATGTAGTAGAACAGCCAGCGGCGATCCGGCGCGTCAACGAACTGGACATACTGCTCCAGGGTCTCCGGCAGGATGACGGCGAGCGGCCGGATCATGACCACTTCCATCGAGCCGCGCCGCACGAAGCTCTGGCCCATGAGCTCGGCGATCTGCTTGCTAACGCCATAGGCGTAGTCCGGGCGGTTGTCGTGGGTTTCGTCGATTGGCAGGGTCTGAGGCTTCCAGTCGGGCCTCATCTCCTGCAGACCGCAGATGGAGATCGAGGAGCAAAGCACAACGCGCCGGACACCGGCCTCCTCGGCGGCCTGCAGGACATGCCAGCTTCCGCGGGTGTTTACGTTGATATACGCCTCATCCGGGCAGCCCCAGTCGTAGTCCAGCGCGGCCAGATGAATGACGACATCGGCGGACTGGAACGCCTGCCGGAGGTCGTCCAGCTGCATCACGTCGGCTCGAACCCAATTGACGCCGTCTTCCGCATTCGACGGAGGCGCAAGATCCGCGTTCAGCACCTCGTGGTCCCGCGCCAGGCAGGAGACCACATGACGGCCAACACGACCAGAACCACCAGTAACGACAATCTTCATTCGTACATTCCTAGATATCCAACTCGAGAACATCGCTGACGGCGCGCGAGACGCAGACCATCATGTAGCCGCCCTCCTCACGCTCCTCCGGCGTGAGCACGCTGTCGCGATGTTCAGGCGTACCGGACAGGACCCGAACCTCGCAGGTGCCGCACACGCCGTCCCGGCATGAGCTCTCAACCTTGATCCCCACCTCGCGAAGGACCTGCAAAATGCTCTTGTCGGCCGGAACGTGCAGGCGCTTGCCACTCGAACGGCAGATGATGTCGAAGGGCCTGTTACCGCCCGTGACCACTGGCTCCGCTGCGAACCGCTCGAAGCGGAACTGCCACGGCGCGCCGGAATTGCGTTCCTGCAGGGCGTTCAAAAGAGGCTTGGGACCGCACGAGTAAACGATCGTTTCGGAGCCGAGCGGCGCCAGCAGCGAGGCGAGATCCAGGAGCCCTGCTTCCTCATCGAAGTGATAATGGATGCGCTCCTGGGGCAGCCCCGCCAGATCGTCGCCGAGCGGCAGGCGCTGGCGGCTCCGAACAGCCACCACCATCCGCCAGTCGCGGCCCTCGGCCTCAGCCTGCCGGGCCATGGGCAGGATCGGCGTGATGCCGATGCCCCCCGCGATGAACAGGGTTCTTTGCCCCGGCTGGAACGGGAAGTGATTTCTGGGCATCCCGATCGTGATTGGACCGCCCTCCTTGAGCTGGTCATGGATCCAGCTCGAGCCGCCGCGGCTATTGGGATCGCGCAGGACCGCGATCTGGTACTCTGACAGGTCTTGCGGATCGCTGCACAGCGAGTACTGCCGGACAACCGGCTCCCCGTCCCCGGCGGCGATGGGGAGCACCAGGTCGATGTGCGCGCCCGGAGCCCAGCCGGGGAAGCGATCCGCTCCCTCCGGCTTGAGGACAACGCGAAGGATATCCTCCCCCGCATTATCCAGCCGCTTCACCCGCGCAGCGATGGTTCCAGTTCCGCTCATGCTGGTCACTGGGCACTGACGCGGGCGCGTGCATCTTCGGCCGCGTACTTCTGTACGAGCCACGTCTGCAGACGCTTGATGACCTCCTCTTCCGTGGCCAGCGGGCCACGGGCCGAGAAACTGGAGTTGTAGCCCTTCTGGCAGCTGCGCCAGGCCCAGAGGTCCTCCTCCATCACCGGCCAGAGGTCCTTCACCTCCCGGTCGTACTTCTCGCGGAAGTCATCCCGTGCGAGCGTGGTCTTGGGATACATCCAGCTGACCGCGTAGAGGGATTTCTGGGCGCCGACCGGCAGCCAGAGGAAGTACTTCACCTTGTCCGGCATCGCCACGATCAGCAGGTTCGGCGCAACCGTAATGTAGCTGAGCTGTTTACGCTGCTCTTCCGTCAGACCGGGCAGCGGCGGCTGGATGATGGATTTCGTGTAGGTCGGCGCGGCATCGACTTGCGAACTGCACAGGTTGTAGGAGACGATGCCCTTCTCGAGATCGTTGAACTCGACCTGCTCGTTCAGGGTTGAGCCGCGGACCAGCTCGTACATGTCACCCCAGGAGCTGGAATGCAGGTACATGCAGTGGTAGCACTCATCGTTGAAGATCTTCCAGTTCCAGTCGAACTCCTTGAGATCGAGCGGATCAGCCGGGAAGAGCGAGGCCATCTCATAGTTCCGCAGCTGCTCGCTCAGCTTGCCCAGACGCTCGTTGACCGGCGGCAGTTCCTCATTGAAGGCGATGAAGATGAAACCTTCCCACACCTCCGTGCGGATGCGCGGCAGGCAGATCTTGGCTGCCGCCTCCTTCTCCGCCTCCGAGCCGGTGTCCGTCACGCCCGGAGCCGAAACCAGCTTGCCGGAAAGATCGTAGGTCCAGGCATGCAGCGGGCAGCGCAGGCGGCGGACATTGCCGCGTCCCTCGGCCAGGATCATGCCGCGGTGCTGGCAGACATTTGCCAGCACCTGCACCTGGCCGTCCCTGTCACGCACGACAATCAGCGGATCGTTGCCGACCTGGATCGTGTAGTAGTCGCCGGAGTTCGGGATCTCGTTGACATGCCCGACACAGAACCATTCCCGCCGCCACACAGCGTTCATCTCGAAGTCGTAGAATTCGGGGCTGGTAAACACCGCAGCAGGCAGGGCAATGACCGGCTGCGCCTCCAGAGTGCTTGAGCGGAGCTCTTCGAGGGGGATCGGAGAAGTGAGAAGATGCTGGTTCATTTCAATATCCTGCACGCTTTCAAACGGCTGAAATGTCAGGATCAGACTAGCGACCAGCTTGCCCGGATGGGAAACGCGAATCCCTCAGCGACCGATGAGATTTTTTCAACTTCGGCTTCGCAGAGCCACTTGCAAGAAGAGCAAAACTAAGCAGGATAAATATCGGCTGAGAGGACCGTTCGCAGCGGCAGCAGGAGGAAATGGAATCCGGTTTTCCCACCGGAACCGCGAAGAACGGAGGGCTGGAGCTGTTCGGGCTTTCCTAGGGTATTCGGACCGCACCGCGGACGAGGAGGGAGCTACCGCATGGCGACGGCCAACCTGATGCACCTGAATGCCCTGAGGGTATTCACGGTTGCCGCAACCCATCTGAATTTCGTGCAGGCCGCCAGGGATCTGAACGTTTCCCCCTCGGCCGTAAGCCATCAGATCCGCTCGCTTGAAGAGTTCCTGGGAACCAAACTTTTCCTGTGGGAATCCCGCCAGCTCGCCCTGACCCGCGAGGGCAGCCACCTCTACCAGCGATTGATTGACTCGTTCAGGAACATCGGCGCAGCCGTTGAACAGGTCAGGCAGCAGAACAGCTCCCAGCAGGTAAACCTGATCTGCCGCCCCTTCTTCTCCAGCTTCTGGCTCGCCTCGAAACTGCAGTCCCTCTGGGCCGCCCATCCCAAGATATCGTTGAATCTGATTCACCAGAACACGTTATCATCCTCCGATTTCGAGCGGGCCGATCTGGCGATCATCTGGGGCAAGCAGCCGCCCGCCGGCGTGTCCTTCATTCCCCTCATGGCGGGCGGTCTGACGCCCATCATGCACGTCTCCCTGGCCAGCCGGGCCGGCGTACCGAAGACGCCGGAAGATCTAAGGCACTTCACGCTGCTGCACGAGGAGAACAGGCTCTCCTGGAACGAATGGTTCGAGCTGGCCGGTACCGATCCGGTGGACGGCAAGCAGAACTATTTCATCGATGACACCAACGTCCGCTACCAGAGCATGGTAAGCGGACAGGGCATCATGCTCGGCGCGTCCAGGCTGCTGCGCTCGCAGATCGAATCCGGCGAGCTGATCCAGCCGTTTGAGGCCGTCCTTCCCGACTACCGCTACTGGCTGGTCTGGCCCCAGGGCAAGCTGCTGTCGGTGCGCTGCAAGCAGCTCATCGAATGGCTGCAGCAGGAAGCCGACAACATGTCCAGTTACTTTCATCGCATCACCGCCGTCGGCATTCCGGCATAACCGTGGCGGGGCACTTTTCCTCGCCGGAGGGAGCAGATTCGTGCGGCTTCAGCGAGCGGGAGCGGTTTTCCCGCCTTGAGCCATGCAAAAAACGACGGGGCAGTCTGCGCTTCCCGGCACATGCTTTCGTCTTTACCGGGAGCCCATCCTTTGGCATCAAGGATGACAATTCGCGAGCACATCGATGCAGGGGGCCGGTCGAACGTGACAATCAAGGCACAAATCGTCGTCAGAATCGGCTCTTGGCCGGTACGGGCCCATGCTCCAGCCTGTCTTGATCTGCCGCGGCCGCTTTGCCTCTGATCGCCTTGGGGCGCTCGGGCCGTCTTCGGAAAACTGGCCCGATCCGCGCCATCGCCTGCACGATTCCAACCAAGATCCTCACGACACGCCGGAGCGCGTGCGCGAAATTTGGCTTCCTCCGTCATGATCCGGCTTCTTTTCCTGCTTCTCGGGGCGCGCGCGCTCAAGCCCGTCTGGCCCTACCTCATGACCGCCGGCATTCTCTGGATGCTGCTCGGGGCGCTCATCCTCTATGATCTCAGCGACGGCGTCCTGACCGTGGTCCTGGATGCGTTTGCCCTGTTCCTCGTGGTTGAGGGACTGGTGGAACTTGTGGCTGCCGCCTCCCAGGGATTGCGCAGGCACTGGATCGACGCTCTGCGCGGTATCGCCTTCCTGTTCGCCGCCTTCGTGGTCTTCGACATCCCCTGGGACAACAACATTGCTGCGGCCCTTGTCTTCGGCACGGCCTTTCTCGCCGACGGTGTGCTGCGTATCGGAAGCGCCTGCTTTGTCCACGGCCCGCGCTGGCGCCTGGGCATCCTTGCCGGTCTCACCGAAATCAGCCTGTCGCTGATGATCCTCTTCGAGTTTCCGGTGCCTCACCGCTTCACGGTGCCGTTCTGCTTCGCGCTGCTGCTCCTGACGTCCGGTTACGCCCTCGTGCGCATGGCCTTGCCCCTGCGGCGTCTGCGCGATGGCGCTTCCATCACCACGCTCCCGCTCTATGCGGCGCGCAACTGGCAGGGCGGCCGGATCAACCTGATCGTTCCCGAACCTCCGGCCACGCCCGACCCCAACCAGATCCTCAACGTGTATGTCTGGACGGCCGTCGGTTCGGCAAGAGACCCCCAACGCCGCCTGCTGATTGACCGCTACATCGCCGCCGTCGACCGCAACGGCGTGATCTCCACCGGCCATGCGGCGCTGGAAATGCCGCCGGACATCTACATCAGCCACTATCCGGCCAACGACATCGACCACAGCCCCGATGATTTCCGGGCCCTGCTGCTGGCAAGCCCAGAGAACAATGTTCCCGGCCGCTTCAACGAGTCGCTTGCCGTCGAGTCCGCGAACTGGTGCAAGCCTGACCAGCAGGTGAGCTTCCGCCGTTTCAATCCGCTGGCGCTCCGAGCTTTCTGGCGGGAATACTCGAAGGACAATACCTACAATCTCACCGCGCGCAACTGCTCGACCACCGTGATCCAGGCGCTCGACGCCGCGATCGAAGGCGCCGGATACACCGGCCGGCTGCTGCGGGACAGCTTCCGGATCCTGAGCGACCCGCACTTCTGGATCATGCGCATCCTGCGCGGGCGCGCCGAGGCGATGACCTGGACCCCTGGCCTCGTGCTCGACTACGCCCGCATGCTGAACCAGGTCGTCGAACACAGCGAGCGCCGCTGGCGCACCCGCATCAGCGAGGCAATCCGCTCGCGGCGCGCCCTCGTCCGCCGCACCGAACATTCCCAGGGCGAAAGGATCACCGCGTGAGCGCCCCAAGAGCGACATCCGCCGTCATTACCCTGACCGCCGCGATCTTTGGCCTGACCTATGGCCTGAGCGCCCCGCTCATTGCGCTTGAACTGGCTGAGGATGGCTACACGGAAACGCTGATCGGCGCCAACAGCGCCATGCACGCGGTCGGCATCCTGGTCGTCGCCCCGCTTCTGCCCGGGCTTTCCCTGCATCTCGGTTTCCGGCGGCTTGCGAAACTGGCCCTTCTGGCGGCAGGTGGCCTGCTGGCCCTCTTTCCGGTCACGCCGTTGCTGTGGCTCTGGTTCGTGCTGCGCACCGCACTTGGTGCCGCGTCCGAGACCATCTTCGTGGTCTCCGAGGCCTGGCTGAACCAGATCACCAGCGAGGCGACCCGCAGCCGCACCATCGCCATCTATGTCATGGCCCTGTCGACCGGCACCGCGATGGGCCCCGCCATCCTGTCTGTGACCGGACGCGAGCACGAGCATCTCGCCTTCGTTATCGGCGCGCTCATCGCGCTCGTCGCCTGCGTCGTTCTCGCCATGGGAAAGCCCATCGACGTTCCGCCGGAGCGGCCTTCGACGCAAAACCCCTTCAGCTACCTGCGGTTGATCCCCGTGGCCGTTGCCGCGTCCGCCCTGATCGCCGCGCTTGAGGCGGCGGGCCTGAACCTGCTGCCGATCTATGCGATCCAGCTTGGCTGGGAGGAGCAGTCGGCCACCTTCCTGCTTACCATCCTGCTCGTGGGCTCGATCCTGCTGCAGGTGCCGGTCGGCTGGCTGGGCGACCGCCTGAGCCGCCGTCTTCTCCTGGTGCTTCTGGCGATCATCTCGACCGTCGGCGCGCTCGTGTGGCCGCTCGCCCTCTCGCACGACTGGCTTGCCTTCCCGCTTCTCTTCCTCTGGGGCGGCGCCTTCGTCGGCATCTACACGATCACCATCGCCATCCTCGGCGACCGCTACCACGACAGCGAGCTGGTGAGCGTCTATGCCCTGCTCTCCATCGCCTGGGGTGTCGGCGCCCTGCTGGGTCCGCTGGTCGGCGGGCTTGCGATGGAAATCTCTCCGCACGGCCTGCCGGTCTTCGCGGCGATCGCCTGCGGCCTCTTCGCCATCTTCGCCAGCTTGGACAGACCTGTTGCTCGGACGGTAAGCAGGTGAACCGTGCTCAATAAGGGGGCAACCATGAGAACAGCGGCTTTCGCATTTCCGGCCATTCTGGCAATGACGCCCGTGCCAGCGCTGGCTTTCTGCTTCGAGCCTTCGCCTCCTTACTGCGCCAGGAGCTTCGGCTCCTTCACGAGCGAATGGGAGTATGATTCCTGCCTCAGCGAGATGAAACGCTATCGGGAGGACGTGGAGGACTACCTCTCCTGCAACAACCGCGAGGCGGAGAGAGCCGTTGAGGAGGCTCGGCGGAAGAACCGGAATGCCATTGACGAGTACGAAGACGCGGTCGACCGTTTCAACAGCCGCGTCGGGCGCTGACTTTCTCTTGCCTCCAGGCTGGTCTCCGCCTCGCGAAATCGCCGCCCAAACTTCCGATGGATTGCAGGCTAACTTCCGGCTACAGTGCCGCAACGCGAGGAAACGGTGGAGGAGGAGACCGTGATCCGATATCTAGCCACGCTGGCGCTGCTGGCGTCTGCCAGCGCGGCGAACGCCCAATCGCCGGACTTTTGTGACTACCGCGAAGCGCGGGCCGCCTGCACCGCCGATCTCGTCCTCGACGAGGAGAAGGGGGAATACACGGTTTCGGCACCCGGCCAGTGCCTGAAGATCACCGTCACGGTCGACGGCGCGCCGCATGAGCATCTCCTGCCTGCCGGCGGATCGGCATCGGAGCAGCTGGCATCGACGGGTGATCCCAAGGAGCATGAGGTAGCCGTGTCCTCTTGCGCGATGTATCCATCGAAGACGGCGCGTGTCTACGAGTGTTCGCCCGCTGTCGTCGACGCGACCAACCGGTGCCGCATTGACGGCATGAAGGCCTACAGCCAGTGCAACGCCGCCGCTGCCGATGGCAAAGGCCCCGCGGACTGCGAAGAGCAGGCGCTGCAGGCAACAGAGAAATGCTTTGCCGCCGCTGCGGACATCGGCAATCAGTGCCTCCACGCCAACGCCTTCTCCGCCGTGCGCGACGGCAAGGGCGTGAGAATCGTCCGCCAGACCTCCTACACGCTCCAGCAGTAGAAGGTAGCGGCAGCAGGCGTGCTTTCAGCAATGGAAGGCGGCCGCTGGCTCGCCTTCCATTTTCAGCCTTTGCTGGCTTTATTTCCCACCCTCGAGCGTCGTCTCGGGAATGGGCTTCCACACACCGTTCTCGTCCGGTGTGAGCTGCGGGATGTGGGCAAGATTGTGAATGAGCGCGCAGTCTTCGCCCAGCACCGGCTTCCAGTCCCACGCTTCCGTGAGGATCACGCCCGCGCCGACCACATTGGCGCCGGCGCTGCGCACCAGTTCGATGCAGCCCTTGAGGCTGGAGCCGGAGGCCACCACGTCATCCACCACCACCACGCGCTTGCCCTCGAGCAGCGGAACCGCCCGGCGGTCGAGCAGCAGACGCTGCTCGCCATGCGATGTGATGGACGAGATGCGCTGGACCAGCGCGTCGCGCAGGTGGATCTTCGGCGACTTCTGGATCACCACATAGCGGTCGAGGCCGAGTGCGCGGGACAGCTCGATGGCGATCGGAATACCGAGCGTGGCCGGTCCGACGACGACATCGGGATTGAGCGGCCGCAGCTTTTCAGCGAGCGCCCGGCCTGCGTGCTCGACAAAGGCCACGCCCATGTCGATCACCATCATCAGGGAGATGGCGAAATCCGGCTTGATGGCGACGATCGGCAGGTCGACCTCGAATCCTGCGACATCGACACGCCAGGTCTGGCCGGTCAGGGGGGAGGAAGTGCTTTCGTCAGTCATCTCGGTTCTTTCTCTGCAGTCAGGCGCGGCTCGACCATCAGGCCGACGCTGCGCCAGGTGGTACGTTTGCGGCTCATGTCGAAGCCATAGATGGAAAGGGACAGCGATATGGCATGCGCCATACGCACCGCCTGCACCAGCAACGGGACGCCGCGCGCCAGCGCGAAGCGGAGCCGCACCGGAAACGGCACGTTGTCGATCTCCATGCCGCGGGCCCGCTGGGCGTCGGCGATGCGCTCGAACTCCTCGCGCAGCATCGGGATCAGTCCGAAGGTGAGCGACAGCACCAGCGTAACGGCCGGGGGCAGGCGGGCAGCACTGGCCGCCGCCAGGATGGAGCCCGGCGAGCTCGTCTCCATGATGAAGAAGAAGGCTGCCGTAGTCGTCACGAGCCGTGCCGCCATGCCGGTGGCCACCGGCACCGCCTCGGTGAGCGCAAGGCCTTGCACGAGCAGATTGACGATCCAGCTTGCCATCACCAGAAGCACGAGAAGCGTCGCACCCTTGACGTATGCCCTGACGCCCGGCACCTGTGCGAGCTTCAGGAACAGCACGGCAAGAAGCGCCAGCGGCACGCCGAAACGCCAGTCAGGCGCCAGCCAGGCCGCGAGCGTGACCGCGAAGGCGGCCGCAAGCTTCACGAAGAAATTGACCTCTTCCAGGCGCTTCATGCCGCTTTCTCCATCAGCACCGGCGGGCGCGGCCACCCGAGGGAGGCGAAGGCTGCGGAAGACCAGCCCTCCCCGGTCGAACCGTCGAATACGACCTCGCCCCTGTCGAGGATGAGCATCCGCGACGCGACTTCCTCCACCAGGTCCAGGTCATGCGAAATGAGCAGCACGGCCCGCCCGCCCGCGATCGCGTTCTCCAGGAACCTGTCGAGCATCTGCCTGCCCTGAACGTCGCGCGCAAGCAGCGGTTCGTCGAGGATCGACACGGGGGCCTGGGCGGCATGGGCGCAGGCAAGACCGAGAAGCGCCTGCTGGCGCGCGGAAAGGCCAAACGGATTGGCTTCGCTGAGCGTCTCGAGGCCGTACTGCGCGAGCGCCTCGACGGCCCTCGCCTTCTCGTCTGGCCCCGCGGCGCCGCCCGCGGTGATGGCGAACAGCACTTCCTCGAGAACCGTCATGTTGAACAGGATGCGCCGCATGTTCTGCGGCAGGTAGGCGATGGAGCGTGCGCGCCGCGCGACCGTCCAGCCGGTGGCGTCCCCGCCCCTGATGCGGATCGTGCCGGCCGCGGCCTTCGCCATGCCCAGAATGGACTGCACCAGCGTCGTCTTTCCGGTCCCGTTGCGTCCGATGAGCGCGACAATCTCGCCCGCGCGGATCGTGAGGGATACGTCCCGCAGCACGGGGCTCCCGTCCTGGCGGGTGAGCACGGTACGCAGTCCGGAAACGCCGAGCAGTTCGTCGCCGGGCGCAACCCGCTTCAGGTAGGCAGGCTTGCGCACAGGCGGCAGGATGCCCGCGTCCAGCCAGGGAGTCTGCTGCCCGAATGCGGCAGCCATCTCCATGGGTTCCGAAAGCCTGCCGGAATGCAGGAAGCGCACCGAGCGGGTGACCGATTCCAGCGCGCCCGGATCCTGTTCCGCCACGAGCAATGCCGGGCCATCGCCCGCCACGGTTTTCAGGATGCGCACGAGGCGTTCGCGCGCTGCCGGGTCGAGACCGGTGGTCGGCTCGTCGAGAATGAGAAGCTCCGGCGTGGCCGCCAGCGCCGCGGCAATGGCCACCATGCGCCGCTCACCGCCCGACAGCGAGAGCACGCGGCGGCCGCGCAGCGCGTCGAGCTCCAGCGTGCCGAGCATGGTCTGCAGCCGCTCGCGGATGTCGGCACGGGCCATGCCCCTGTTTTCCAGCGGAAAGGCGATCAGGTCTTCCACGCCGAGATCCCAGAGCTGTTCCTCCACGTTCTGCATGACCATGCCGATACGGGCGAACAGCGCGTCCTTGGGCAGCGAGGCAATCGGCGCGCCATCGAAAAGAACCGAGCCGGAAAAGCGATGAGGTCTCACGAGCCGCGGCACGACGCCCGCGGCCACGTTGAGAAGAGTGGACTTGCCGCCGCCTGCCGCTCCACACAGAAGGAGCTTATCGCCTGGAGCAAGCTCCATCGAAGCGTTTGCGACGGCCACCTGGCCGTCGCTGTAGGCTACGGAAATGTCCTTGAGTGCAAGTACCATCTACCCGGCACCCGTCAGAGGCGGGTGAACCCGGACGGATGAGCGCCCTTCAGAATCTTGAGCGCCGGAACGACCAGCAGCGGCGTGCCGATGAGCATCGGAACGATGTCCGACAGGCCAAGGTAGGTCACGGCCCACCAGAACGGGAAGATGCCCAGGAAAGTCAGGCTCGCGGACACGGCGAACACCATCACCAGACCGACCACGAGGCAGACTACGGCAATCTTGAAGAGGGTGCCACGGTTGAACTCGGTCCGGGCCGGGTCAAACATGACGCCCGGAACGAGGCCGGTAAGGCCGACCATGATGCCGTCGATCAGCAGCGAGTGCGCGGGAATGAACGTGCCGGCCAGCAGCGACCAGACGATCGTGCCCAGATAGCCGCAGATGAAGCCGCTCTTCCAGCCGAGCAGAATGCCCACGAGCGGCGGCAGGAAGGCGAAGATGCGCCACTGGATCACGCCCGGAACGAGCTGGATCGGATTGGCATAGGCCCAGAGCACGCCTGTGGCGGCAGCGGCCACGATTGAAAGAACGATCGGAAAGAGGGTGTTGTCGTTTCCAACCTGTGTATGAGTAGTGTCCTGCATGATGGTGTCGGCCCCAACGGTCTCGGATCGCGGCGCCTCCGTGAAGCTCAGCGTCTCCGGCGCCGGCATCGACGACTTCACCGCCATCCTGAGCGACGACGCCTTCTTCGCCAATCCTCCGAAGATCGGCGAGGCCGTGCCGCTCTGCTGGGAGCACAGGGACACGCTTGTGCTCGAACCCGGCACCGCCTGACAGACAAGAAAAGCCAGTCAGAAAACCAACAGGACAGAGGGGAACTGAAATGACCAAGACCAAAGAGAAGAAGGCAGGAATCAGCCGCCGCACGCTGCTCAAGTCTGGTGCCGCCGCCGCTGGCCTTGCCGCGGGCTCCGGCGCCATCACCGGCTTCCCGATGATCTGGGCGCAGAACCCGATCACCCTGCGCCAGTTCGGCACGGGCGTGTCGAACCTCAACGCCATCGCCGAAAAATGCAAGGAGGACCTCGGCATCACGCTTGAGATGACGGCGATGGACTCCGACGCCGCCGCCCAGCGCGCAGTCACCCAGCCCGACAGCTACGACATCGCCGACGTCGAGTACTGGATCCTCAAGAAGATCTATCCCGCCGGCGTCATCCAGCCGATGAACACGACCAAGCTCAAGTACTACGACAAGATTGTGCCGCTCTTCATCACCGGCAAGCTGACGCCGGACTCCCAGATCGCGCAGGGCACGGCCCCGCACACGGTGAATTTCGTGGAGTCGCCGGACGCCAAGACCTTCGCCAAGGAGCCCACCGAGTGGCTCACCATGATGCCCACCATCTACAACGCCGACACGCTCGGCATCCGCCCCGACCTGGTCGGTCGCGAGATCACCTCCTGGGCCGACATCATGGACCCGGCCTTCAAGGGCAAGACGGCCATCCTCAACATCCCGTCCATCGGCATCATGGACGCGGCGATGATCATGGGGGCCATGGGCGAGATCAAGTACGGCGACAAGGGCAACATGACGAAGGAGGAAATCGACAAGACGATCGACTTCCTCATCAAGGCGAAGAAGGACGGCCAGTTCCGCGCCTTCTGGAAGACCTTCGATGAAAGCGTCAACCTCATGTCCTCCGGCGAGGTGGTTATCCAGTCCATGTGGTCGCCGGCCGTCGCCGCTGTTCGCTCTAAGGGCATCCCCTGCGTCTACCAGCCGCTCAAGGAAGGTTACCGCGCCTGGGGCGGCGGCCTCGGCCTCGCAAGGCACCTGTCGGGTGCCAAGCTCGACGCCGCCTACGAATACGTGAACTGGTACACCTCGGGCTGGGTCGGCGCTTATCTGAACCGCCAGGGCTACTATTCCGCCTGCATGGAGACCGCCAAGCAGTACATGTCCGAGGACGAATGGGGCTTCTGGGTTGAAGGCAAGCCCGCCCAGGGCGACATCCTGAGCCCCGAGGGCAAGGTCATGGAGAAGGCGGGCACGGTGCGCGACGGCGGCTCCTTCTGGGACCGCATGGGCAATGTCGCATGCTGGAACTCGGTCATGGACGAGGACCGCTACATGGTCCGCCGCTGGAACGAGTTCATCGCGGCCTGACACACGCGGGCACCGGCCACGCCGCAGGCCGGTGCCTTTCCGCAGGCGCAAGGCGGCGGGTGTCGAAAGGCATTCGCCCGCCATTGCATACAGGGATCTCGATGGTTCCGGCAGGCCGCCCGCGCCGGAGCCGCACCGTCTACCGGAGGTCGCCGTTGGCTGTGACGATCGAACATACGAGTTCCGCGGGAGGTGCTGGCGCCGCCGCCTCGCCCCGGCAGAAGGCGCGGGCCGCAATCGTGCCCGCGTGGCTCGCGCCCTATCTCCAGGCGGCCCCACTGGCCGTCATCCTCGGCCTTTTCCTTCTGTTGCCGCTGGTCATGATCGTGGTTGTGTCCTTCTGGGACTATGACTTCGCGACCATGTACCCGGACTTCATTCTCCTCAACTACGAGGAGACGCTGGGGTCGTGGGTCACCTGGAAGACCTATCTCAACACGCTGAAATTTGCGGCGCTGGTGTGGGCGATCACTCTCTTCGTCGGCTTCTGGGTCGCCTATTTCCTCGCCTTCCACGTGCGCTCTGCCGGCATGCAGTCGATCCTCTTCCTCGTATGCACCGTGCCGTTCCTTACCTCCAACATCATCCGCATGATCTCCTGGATCCCGGTGCTCGGCCGCAACGGCCTCGTCAATTCCGCCCTGATCGGCATGGGGATCGTTTCCGAGCCGCTTGAATGGCTGCTTTACTCGGATTTTGCGGTCGTGCTGGCCATGATCCACCTCTACACGCTCTTCATGGTGGTCCCGATCTTCAACACGCTGATGCGCATCGATCGCGCGCTGATCGAGGTCGCTCGCGACGCCGGTGCAACCGGCTGGCAGATCCTCTGGAACGTGATCGTCCCGCTCGCCAAGCCCGGCATGGCGATCGGCACCATCTTTGTCGTCACCCTGGTGATGGCCGATTTCTCCACCGTCCAGGTCATGTCCGGCGGCCAGAGCGCCTCCGTCGCCCTGATGATGAAGAACCAGATGGCGCTGATGCAGTATCCCGCCGCCGCCGCCAATGCCGTCGTGCTGCTCGCCGTGGTCCTGCTCATGGTGGCCGGCATCCTGCGGGTCGTCGACATACGCAAGGAGCTGTGACCATGCGCGAGAAGCGGACCTTCGGTTTCTACGTCCTCGCCCTCTTCTTCATCTTCTTCGTGGTGTTCCTCTACGGCCCGCTGTCGGCGATCATCATCCTCTCCTTCCAGGGTCCCGACGGCGGCCTCACCTTCCCGCTCAACGGCTTGTCGCTGCACTGGTTCAGGAACCTGTTCGAGACGCAGGCGGTGGGCGACTTCGGCGGCAGCTTCCGCCGCTCGCTGGCGCTCGCACTCCTGGTGATGGCGATCACCGTCATCGTCTCGCTACTGGCTGGCCTTGCCTTCCGCCGACGCTTCAGGGGAGCCTCGCCCCTCTTCTACCTTCTGGTCGCAAGTCTCGTCGTGCCCTCGATCATCATTTCGCTGGGCATCGGCGTGCTGTTCCAGCAACTGGGTCTGAAGCCCGCCTGGTACAGCTCCGCCCTCGGGGCCCACCTCACCTGGACGCTGCCTTTCGGCACGCTCATCATGTTCGCCGTCTTCAACCGCTTCTCGCCCTCCTACGAGGAAGCCGCAAGAGACCTGGGCGCCTCGAGCTGGCAGACCCTCGCCCATGTGGTCCTGCCGATCATCGCCCCGAGCCTGATCGGCGTCGGCCTGTTCGGCTTCACCCTCTCCTATGACGAGTTCGCCCGCACGCTGATGGCCGCCGGCACCTACAACACGCTGCCGCTCGAGATCTATGCCATGACCACCAACGTGACGACGCCGGTGCTCTATGCGCTAGGCACGGTGACCACGCTGTTCTCCTTCCTGGTCATCGCCATTGCCCTGGCGGTCATCACCTATGTCAGCCGCAGAAGGCGGGCGCGAGCCTGAGATGAACCCGATGCGTCTTCTGGTGGTCAACCCAAACACGACTGCGTCCATGACGGCGACCATCGCTGCCGCCGCCTGCAACGCCGCTTCCGCCGACACCGAGATCGTGCCCGTCACCTCTTCCATGGGGCCTGCCTCGATCGAAGGCTACTATGACGAGGCGTTTGCGGTGCCTGGGCTGCTGCTCGCCATTGCCGAAGGCGAGGCAAGCGGAGCGGACGCTGCCATCATCGCCTGTTTCGACGACACAGGGCTCGACGCTGCCCGCGCCATGGCCGGCATTCCCGTTCTCGGCATCTGCGAGGCCGCGATCTCCCTTGCCGCCTTCGTGGCGCAGCGTTTCGCCATCGTCACGACGCTGGAGCGCTCGCGCGTGCCCATCGAAACGCTGGTCCAGCGCTATGGCATGGCCGCCCGTTGCAAGGTCCGGGCCGCGGACATTCCGGTCCTGTCCCTTGAAGATCCGGCCTCCGGCGCCACCGAGCGCCTGCGCGCGGAGATCCGCCTTGCCCTCACCCAGGACGGGGCGGAAGCCATCGTGCTCGGCTGCGCCGGAATGGCCTGCATGGCGCGAGAGCTCCAGGCCGAATTCGGCGTGCCGGTGGTCGATGGCGTCGGCGCAGCGGTCAGGCAGGCCGAGGCCCTTGTCGCACTCAACCTCAGGACCTCCAAGCGCGGCGCCTATGCCACCCCGCTTTCCAAACCTTATGCGGGCATACTCCAATGCTTCCAGCCTCCGATCCGCCCATGACTACCACCACCGACATTCGCACCCTTTCCGCAGCAGAAATGGAGGAACTTGTGGCCTGGGCCGCCGCCGAGGGTTGGAACCCCGGCCTTGCCGACGCGGCTGCTTTCCGGGCTGCCGACCCCGAAGGTTTCCTCGGTCTTTTCGTCGACGGAGAGATGGTGTCCGGCATATCCGCTGTGGCCTACGGATCGGACTTCGGCTTCATCGGCCTCTACATCTGCCGGCCCGACATGCGCGGCAAGGGCTTCGGCAAGGCGGTGTGGGACGCCGGCATGGCGCGGCTCGCGGGCCGCACGGTGGGCCTTGACGGCGTGCCTGCCCAGGTCGCGAACTACCGGAGCATGGGATTCGAGCCCGCCTACAAGACCTACCGCTTCAACGGCCGTCTCGGGCACCCGATTGGTTCTTCGATCGATATCCAACCGGTGACGCCGGATCTGTTCGATGCAATCGAAAACTTCGACTGCCGCTTCTTTCCGGAGACACGTCCGGCCTTTCTGCGGGAATGGCTGATGGCGCCGCGCATCGCGCTCGCAGCCGTCGAAGGCGATGCCCTCCGCGGCTACGGCGTTACCCGCGCCTGTCACGAAGGTTTCAAGATAGGCCCGCTGTTCGCGCAGGACGTGAAAACGGCAGCCGCCTTGCTCGCAGCCCTTGCGCGGGCCTGCGGCGGCGGAATCCACATCGACGTGCCGGAGGTGCAGGAGGAGTTTTCGCGCCTTCTCGCGCAGGCTGGCCTTGCGCGCGGCTTCGAAACGACGCGCATGTACCGCGGCCCCGCGCCCGGGTTCGATCTTGCCGGTGTCTTCGGCGTCACCACGCTGGAGCTTGGCTGATCCGCCCCGCCGTGGAGCTTGCCACGGCGGTAGCCCTTACGCCGCCTCGTTATCCTTCAGCTCGCCGGTGGTGAAGAGCGCCTGATAGATGGCGTTGTCGCGCGCCAGTTCCTCATGCGTACCCTGGCCGACCACCTTGCCCTGGTCGATGACCAGAACCATGTCCGCCTCCTGGATGGTCGACAGGCGGTGGGCGATGACGATCATCGTCCTGCCCTGCTTCATCTGTTGAAGATTGCCGCGGAGGAAGCGTTCCGTCTCGCCGTCCAGCGCCGAAGTCGCCTCGTCGAGGATGAGGAACGGCGCGTCCTTGAGCAGGCCCCGGGCGATGGCGATGCGCTGCCGCTGGCCGCCCGACAACTTGGCCCCGTTGTCGCCGACGGGCGTGTCGAGCCCCTGCGGCAGTTTCTCCACGAACTCCATCGCGCCGGCCCGCTGGAGCGCCTCGATGATCTCCTCCTCGCTCGCTTCCGGCCGCCCGAGCGCCACGTTGTCCCGCACGGTGCCGGAGAACAGGAACGTGTCCTGCGCCACATACGAGATGCTGCGCCGCAGCTGCGACAGACTGAACTCCGTCTGTGGCCGACCGTTGAGCACGATCCGGCCGAATGACGGCGTGTAGAGGCCCATGATGAGATTGACGATCGTGGACTTGCCCGCTCCTGAGCGACCGACGATCGCCAGCATCTGGTCCGGCTTCGCGGTGAAGCTGATGTTCTTGATGGACGCGGCGTTCTTGCCGTAGCTGAACGAAACGTCCTCGAAGCGAAGGCCCCGTTCCTCGCCACTCGCCCCGGCCAGCGCGGGAACCGCGGGAACGTCGGTTTCGAGGTCGGTGTCGTCCTCCAGCAGGTCGAACATGTCTTTCACCGGCACGATGTCCCGCTGGATGCGGACATTCATGTTGCCAAGCCTGCGGGCCGGCTCGAAGGCGAGCAGGAAGGCCGTAATGAAGGCCATGAATTCGCCCGGCGTCTTGCCGTTCTCGAGCGTTTGCCAGCCGGCGTAGAACACGAACGAACCGATGATGATGCCGCCCAGAATGTCGAACAGCGGGCTGGTGATGGCCGCGATGCGGGTGATCGAGTTCTGGCGGTTCTCCATCTTGTCCACCGCCTGGCCGATCTTCCGGCGCATGGTGTCTTCCAGCGTGAAGGTCTTGACCACCTTCAGGCCCTGCAGCGCCTCGAGCGCCACCACGTTCACCCCGGCGATCAGGTCCGCCTCCGCCTGGGTGATCTGCTTCACCGCCCGCGTGAGATGGTACAGCGCCACGATGATGACCGGCGCCGCCAGCAGCGCGAAAACGCTCATGAAAGGATCCTGGTAGATCATCACGCCGATGAGCACGATGAGCGTGAACAGGTCGCGGAAAAAGTTGGTCGTGACGACGGTGATGATGTTCTTCGCCGCCCGCGCCGAGTGAATGGCCTTGGACACGACGGCACTCACCTGGCGGCCCGCGAAGTAGCTGAGCTTCATGTGCAGCAGCTTGTCGAACTGGGCCCGTTGCAGGTCGGCCGTGAGCGCGGTGCCGATGGATCCCATCAGAACCGCCTGCAGATATCCCGCCACGCCCTTGATCGTGAAGGCCGCCATGATGGCGATGCCCACCCCCCAGATGGCAGGCTTGTCGCCGCTGACGAAGATCTCGTTGACCATCGATCGGGTGAGCCAGGCGATGCCCCCCGTCGAACATGCCACCAGAATCATGCAGAAGACCGCGGCGAAGAACCGGAAGCGGTACTTCAGCCCGTAGTCGCGGATGAGAACCCGCACCAGCCGGGCGGTCTCATTGAACGGGATCTGCCTTTTCGGGCGCTTCTTCGACAACTCTCAACCTCGCGGGACGTTGGACAGGCCGCTGGGCCGTTGGGCGGACTTATTAACAGATCAACAACACGCAGCCACTGCTTTTTTCGCATTCCACGCGTGCATGGCCCTGCGCTTCTCCCCCGGCGCGGGTGGCTGTCCCAACCGTCAGCCCTCTCCTGTCGCGCCGCATAGCCATCCGACAGGTCTCGAATGACACAGGCTGCCGTCTTCCGCAACCGCTGGCACGGCCGGGAGACTGCAGACCGGCCCCCCGCCCTGCTGTTGGCCAAACGAAAAGGCGGCGCGCCTCCGGCATCGCCGCCCGTTCCATACAGGTTCATCCCTGTCTTGTGCCGATGTTCTGTCTCGGACGTGTCCGTCCGGAGCAGCAACCGGCGTTGCGTGTTACTCGCCAGTGAGGGCGACCAGCCGCTGGTACGCGGCGGTGAATCCCTGGAGGGAAACGTCGATCTTCACCGGCTGGCCGGTGTTCGCCGTCATCATGAGGGTGGCATTGGCCGCGCCCTGCAGCTTCTTGATGACGGAGTCGGAAAGCGTGAGCTCGACGAAGCAGCCATCCGGCAGGCAGGTGCTGAAGGAGCCGCTTGCCACGTCCTCTTCGCCGACCTGGATGCGGGCGCCATCCGACAACCGAAGACCGAACGGGAGAATGAGGGTGGCCTTGTTTTCCTGTCCGACCCGGCCGATGGCGAAGGTCATCACCCTCTGGCCAGTCTCCTGCTGCAGCAGCTGCTGGCTCATCTGGCAGACCTGCGTCGTGGTCTCCCCTTCAGTCCTGTTGGCGCACTGCACCGTCCAGGTGTCATAGGTCTCCGACAGCGCCGACGGTCCCGGACGGTTGGATTTCTGGGCCGGAGCGCCCGTCGTCGCGGCGGCCAGGACAAGAACGGACAGTAAGCCTGCTATGTGTTTTGACCTGTTCATTATAGCCTTGCGTGTTGGTTGCTGCCTTGATTGAGCGTCGGACAGGAGCCCAGTCTCAGATTCCTGCCACAGCGCGAGAGAACGGCGCAAGATGTGTCGTTCTTTGACATAATCATTTACCACATTATGCGCAGACCGACCGTACCGCTGAAGGCGCTGCTGTCGCCGAAATGCTTCAAGTCGGTCCTGACATCGGCCTCGCCGTAGAATGCGTAGCGTCCATCCGCCCAGCGGATCGTGCCGCCAAGTCCGAGCCCGCCATAGAGCGCGTGACCTTCGCGGCGAAACTCTACGCCTTCCACCTCCACCTTCGAGCCGCTGCTGAAGTCGTAATAGAGATTGGCTATGCCGTAGAAATTCGAGCGCCCCTTGCCGTTGCCGTCCTGCCACTCGACGTCGCGACCCACTGCCACTCCGAGCCGTCCGACAACCTGCTCGCCTCGCACCAGGGATACGGGCGCGCCGAAGATATCCGTGAAGCTGTCAAAATCGACCGACGAATATGCGACCTGCGCCTGCGGCGTCACGGACCAGCTGTCGGGCAGTGCGAACCGGTGGCCGACTTCGAGGCTCAGCGCGCGGCCCTTGCCCTTGTTGTCGGTGGTCATGTCGCGACCGACGGTGGAGGAATGCAGATCGCTCTCGTACCAGCTGAACTGCGCCTGTCCGTCGGCGTAGAAGCCGTTTTCACCATACCAGGTTAGCGTCGCGCCGACGCCGTAGCCGGTCGTGTCGATCGTGCCCTTGCCGAAAGGCGAGCTGACCCGCGCGGAGACTGCGCCCTTCCGGGCATTGACGCCCGCCATCAGCCGCCCGGCCTCTGTCTCGAAGAGCACCATGTCGGCCCCAGCCTTGAGATCCCAGCTATTGGACTTGTAGGACGTCATGCTGGTGGAACCAAAGGCCGCATGCCGGTCGTGCGCGCCGCCGATGCGCACCCAGATGCCGCTGCCATCCTGAGCGGACGGCTGACCGCCTGCCGCGGCCCATATGCGGTTGCCGATGCGCTGTTGGAGCGTGTCGGGCCCGTTCAGCCCGTGCAGCACGCCTGCATAGCTCTCGTAGAGCGGCACGCCGGCCTGGTAGAACGGCGTGGGCCCCATTCCGGAGCGCAGATACCAACTGCCGTCGTCCGGATCGGAAATTCCGTTCTTCATCAGCCGGTAAGCGTAGGCGCCGGCCACGATCACCGGCTCGCCATCGATCTCGTAGTCACCGAGGAGCCGGAACGTTCCCTGCGACTCTCCGCCTACCTCGACGATCCTGATCCCTTCCTCGGTCAGGGCGCCTTTTCCGCCAAGATTGATGACCCTGACGAAGGTCGTACCGGATGTGTCGGCCCGAACCACCAGACGGTCGGTTTCGGAGCTGTCGTCGCCCAGCACCGTCTCGATCTCGAGCTGGCCGCCCACGCCCGTGTAGTCGCCGTCCACGGTCAGCACGCCGATGCTGTTTCCCGGGGCCACGATGCCTGCGTTTTCCAGCCGGCCCACCGATCCGTTGCCGCCCAGCAGGCCGCCGGTTTCCACCACCACCGTTCCGCCGAGCGTATTGTTCATGTAGACGCTGCCGCCGTGGATCGAGAGGGTGCCCAGGAAGGCGGAGCTGTCGCCGGTGAACTCGGTCTCCCCGGCAAAGTGATTGATGATGCCCCTGTCTCCGGACCGCAGCGCCGGAGCGAACCTGTAGTCGGTATCGGTATGGTTGAAATTGATGGTGCCGAAACCTTCGCCGAAGCTGATCTCCGACACCTGCAGAATGCCTGCCCCGAGCGCCGGGTTCTGACCGAAGGCGCCGCCGATGTTGAGCGTGGCGCTCTCGGTATTGCTGCTTGCCAGGGTGAGCGTCCTGGGCACGCGCAGCATGCCGCCGTTATAGAGGGTGATGGATACGTTCTCGCCGCCGATCGCGAGTTGTCCGTTGAGGGGTAGGGAGAATTCGGATCCCTCCCCGGCGATATAGACTTGCGACGCGCCGGAAAGAGTCGCGCTGGCGGCGTGGAACCGGCCGCCCTCCGCGATGCTGATGACAGTGTTTCCGGAGATGTTCGCGTCCACCGCCTCGATCCGGCCATCGCCGACGATGGTGATCCATGCCGAGGCATTGGCATTGAAGCCGGTGGCCACGAACGTGCCGCCCTCCTCGATATGGATCTGCGAACTCTCTTCAAAGCTCACGTAATCGGCGATGAACTGGGCATCCTTGGACAGATACACCTGCGTCGGCTGCGCCGACTGGCCGATCACGGCCGTCGAGGTCTCGAACGTTCCGCCGGAGATGTACATGTATCCGTCCAGATCCGTAGTCCGTGCGGACAGCTGGCCGTCGGCCAGGATCGCGATCTGTCCCGAACCGAAGATGTTCAGGTCACGCTCGATCTGGAGGTGACCGCCACCGGCAACTTCCGCGCGCGCGGTGCCGGTGAAGTGCGCCGTGTCCGTGACGACCCTCCCCTCATCGAGGATGTGGAGGAAAGACGTGTCCGAGACACTCAGGCTGGCTGTCGCTTCCAGCGTTCCGCGACGCGAGATTTCGACCTGCGCGGTTCCGCTGATGGAAGCCATATCCGTCACGAAATGGCCTTCATCGGTAACGTTCATGCGGGAGTTTCCGGCGAGCTCCAGCGCGTTGACCGCGCCCCGCCCCCCTTCGGAGAGGCTGATGCTTCCGGTTCCGTCCGCCACCACCTTGTCGGTCTCGAACTCCGCACCGCCCCGCACCGTCAGCATGCCGTAGTTCAGCGTGGTCTCCTGCGCCACATGCATCGTCGAGCCGGTGCCGGACACATAGATGGTCGCCACGCCGGGATCTTCCTGCGCGCTTTCACCCATCTGCAGGCTTTCGGTGTCAATTCTGCCGCCGTTGACGGCCCAGACCGCAGCGTTCTTGTGACGGATGTAGAGCTGCCGGGCAGACAGCAGTGAACCGGCGCCGGAAACGTTCACCAGAGCGGCAGTGCCGCCAGGCAGCGGTTCGTGCCCCTTCTCGCCGACCTGCACGAGATCCGCGGCGATGGTGCCTCCGCCCGTGGCCTCGAGAACCGCGTTCTTCTGATGGTGGATCAATATTTCGGGTGCCTGCAGCCGGGAGCCGGTCCCTGAGACTTTCACATCCGATTCAACTCCGGCGTCCTGTGCGAAGTACAGGTGCTTCTCGAGTTCGACCTGCGCCCGGTCCTGGACGACGACCGAAAGCTTTCCGCCGCGATTGCTGTCTCCAAGCTCCAGCCGCTCCGCCTGCACGGACCCGTTCGGGCCCGTGACCACCAGGGAGGCATCGGGGGTGACACCGCCCGTGAGCACGATACTGCCGCCACCCTGGCCCCAGTACTGGCTGTTGTCCATCCAGAGGGCGGCCCCCTCCAGCTGGAGGCTGACGCCCGGAGCGTAAACCTGCTGCGTTATGGTAAGCGTTCCGCCGCCCCGCACATGCGCATGATCGGACTCCTTGACGTTGATCCGTTCGATCGTGGCGTCAACGGTCGTGCCCATGAGATAGATCGAGGAATCCCGGTGAAGCTCGAGGAAGTCCCCGGTTATGTGGTAGCCGCCCGTCCGGAATATGACATCGCGGACGGTCACCACGCCATCCCCCAGCACCACGGTTCCCGGCTTTCCTGCGAAGACCGCCGAGGCGCTATTCTCCCAGGACAGCGGGTATCCCGTTCCATCCGGCATTTCGTTCCAGGCGGTTACAAACCGGCTCCATTCGCCGTTTCCGCCCAGGTCCTCGCCCGACCAGTCCGGCTTCCAGTAAAGCGTTCTGCCGTTGCTGTCGTCCGGCGCTTCGATGATGACCTGACCCATCGCGGTGCCGGCTGTCAGGCCCACCCCCAGCAGGACAGGCAGCGCCCGGAGGGCAGCGCCCGCGAAGACTTCAGCCAGGCATGGCGCGCAGCTCGCTGCCCTGCCCTTCCACTTCGTGATTCTCCCGCCCCACAGCACGCGGGAAAACCGTCGCCCGCCGGAGCTGCTGGTTTCATCGCCCGTGCCGTCCATGCAGCCGTACCTGAGATGATCTGACTCTTGCCCGCCCCAAACCATGTATTGAACCGTCTAATGACGCCGACAATATCTGCCGCCTCGACGAGGTTATCCTCCCGCTTCAGATATCTATCTCGCCAACCTGCGAATATGATGACGTGTACACGCACGATATACCCGGACTAAACTGTCATTATAGGTCACGCTTATGATAATCAAGCGCAACCCCCATTTGAGGTATATACATGCTGTAACTGCCTGCAGCGATAAGACCCCTCGGTCTTGTGGAAATGCGGCCTTCGCCCGGAGAACCGGAGCGGCCTGTACACGCTAAGCCGCTACGGTTCCGGTTCGTTGCCTCACCACGACACCCGCAGGCCGACCGTGCCCGTGACCGCATTGCCGTCGCCGAAGTGTTCCAGATCGGTGTTGAGATTTGCCTCGCCGTAAACGCCAAAGCGTCCATCCGCCCAACTGATGCTGCCGCCGAGGCCGAGCCCGCCATGGAGCGTATGACCGCCCCGGACGAACTCCGTTCCGCCCACGTTAGTTTTCAGTCCGCCGCTGAAATCGTGGAACAGGTTGGCGATGCCATAGAAGGTCGAACGGCCACTGCCATTCTCGTCCTGCCACTCGACCTCGCGACCCACCGCAAGGCCGAGCCGGCCGATAACCCTGTCGCCGGAGCCCGATGATACAAGCGCGCCGAAAGCATCGGTGAAGCCGTCGAAATCGACCGACGCATAGGCAAGCTGCGCCTGCGGCGTTAGCGACCAGCCGTCCTTCAGCGCAAAACGCTGGCCGATTTCGAAACTCAGCGCGTGGCCCTTGCTCCTGTTGCCCGTGACCAGGTCACGGCCGAGGGTTGAGGAATGCAGGTCGCTCTTGTGTCAGCTGAACTGCGCCTGGCCGTCCGCATAGAAACCGCTCTCGCCGTACCAGGTGAGCGTCGCTCCCGCACCCCATCCGCGCACGTCGATCGAACCGTCTCCGTGATGCGAGCGGATGCGTGCCGAGGCCGAACCACCGTGCACATTCACGCCGCACACCAGCCGGCCGGCCTCCGTCTCGAACAGCACCAGCTCGGCGCCTGCCTGCAACATCCAGCCATTGGAGCTGTAAGATGCGTGGCTCGTTGAACCATGCGCCGCCTGCTTGTCATGCGCGCCGCGGATGCGCGCCCAGATGCCCTTGCCATCGTCGCCGGCTTTCTCTGCATTGCCTGCCTCCCGCAACCAGGAACGGTTGCCCGTGCGCTGCTGCAGCGTATCGAGGCCACTCAGCGCGTGCAGCACGCCGGCATAGCTCTCGTAGAGCGTCACGCCGGGCTGATAGGACGGCTCGGACCCACCCTTCGACCGCAGATACCAGTCGCCGTCATCGGGATCGACGGTGTCGTTCCTGACCAGGCGGTATACCTGGGCACCGGCCACGAGAACCGGCTCGCCTCCGATCTCGTAGTCACCGAGCAGCGTGAACGTACCGTTCGACTCCCCTTCGACCTGGACGATCTTGAGTCCAACGTCCGGGGCCGCCACCAGTCCGCTCCGGTCAGTAATCCGCACGAACGTGTTGCCCTTCGTGCTTCCCTGCACGATCAGCAGGTCGGATGTCCCCAGGCCGCCGGCCAGCTCCGTCTCGATTTCGAGCACGCCGCCGTTGCCGGCATAATCGCCCGCGATGGTCAGCGTGCCGACACTGTAGCCAGGCGCGATCACGCCGGCATTCGCCACGCTGCCGATGAGACCGCTGCCGCCCAGCCGCCCGCTCTCGCCCACGAGGATGGCACCGCCAAGGGCATTGTTCACAAGCAGCGTGCCGCCCAGCACGGAGGTTGTACCGGAAAAACCTGAATTGTCGCCTGTCAGGTTGGTGATGCCGGAAAGCTGGTTGATGGTGCCGCGGCCTTCCTGCCATGAGACCATCGACGCGGAGAAAACGTATCCGGTCTCGTTATGATTGAAGTTGATGCTGCTCCCCTGCCCCTGGAACGAGACGGCAGACGCCAGCAGCGTGCCCGCCGCAGCAGATGGAGCATGGCCGACCGCTCCACCAATGTTGAGCGTTGCCACCTCGGAAGCAAGTGTCAGCGTGCCAGGCATGTTCAGCGCGCCGCCGTCGCGAAGCGTGATCGCGACGTTCTGCCCACCCAGGGTGAAATCTCCGCCATCGCCGATCGTGAGGGCCGCTTCCGGCCCAGTGATAAGCAGCTGCGAGTCGAAAAGGCTCACCTTTCCGGCCTCCAGCCTCCCGCCTTCGATGCGCACCTCAGAGCGGCCGGCAATGTATGCCTCCCCCGCTCGAACCTGACCGCCCTCCGCGATCAGCAGTTGCTGAGACCCCAGGGTGGCGATGGAGTTTGCCCCCAGCTTCGCCTCTTCTGTCACCAGAAGCCGGGACGTGTCGTACATGAGAACGTTGCTGGTGGTAAACGTGCTGCCCGCGGAAAGGGCGATCCGCGAACTGCCGCGGGTGCGCGTGATCCCGGCGGTAAACTGCCCGCGATCGGAAACGTTGAGCAGTCCCTCATCGCTGAGCTCCACCATCTGCGTCACTGCCGGCCCGCCCGTCACGTTCACCTGCGACGAGCCGGCGATGCTGATGTTGCCAACCGTCAGACCGCTCGCGCCCGCAACGTCAATCCGCGAATTTTCCGAGAGGTAGGCCGAGCTGACGGTGAGCTGACTGCCGTTGGTGGCGCCCATCGCCCGAGACGTTTATCGTAGCGGCCGTGTCCTCCCAGATCGGGTCGAAGCCAGGCTCGCCCCCGATCTGCAGATGGGTGGCGTCGATCTCACCGCCGTCGGTCACGCTCACCGTGGCGCTCTTCTGATGATAAACGGCAAGAGTCTGCACGCTCAGTCTCGATGGGTTGAAGGCGGCCTTGCCCGTGACGTCCACCGTCGAAACGAGGTCTTCACCCAGGTTGAAGACAAGGTCGTTGACCCGGGCCTTGGCTCCACCCTCCAGCACGAAGGCCGCACGCCCGCTGCCGGTTACGAATTCCCCAAGCTCCACCAGCCCGGTGGTCATGGATGCGCTCTGGCCGGTGAGTGTCAGGCTCGCGCTTCCATCCTCGTTTCCGGCGATCAGCAAGCTGCCGTCGTCTCCACCCTCGTAAACGGCGTTGCCCTGCAGGGCGACGCGCGTTCCCTCGATCCGGACTTCGACACCGGGCGCCTGGAGAAGTTTGGCAATGACCAGCCTGCCGCCACCGGCGATGCGAAGAAGGTCGGA
This sequence comes from Chelativorans composti, assembly GCF_039541695.1. Taxonomy (NCBI): domain Bacteria; kingdom Pseudomonadati; phylum Pseudomonadota; class Alphaproteobacteria; order Hyphomicrobiales; family Phyllobacteriaceae; genus Chelativorans; species Chelativorans composti. Next base: position 51,938 of record NZ_BAABGS010000073.1, read on the forward strand.
CTCCTTGACGGCCAGGGTGTTCTCGAACGTCGCGGTGATGTCAGTGCCAGCGAGGGTAATCGTCGGATTGGCAGCCAGGGATACCGTCGACCATCCTTCGAACCTGTAACCGTCCGTCTCGAACACGAGGCCATGGGCGACCATTTCGCCTTCCACCACGGTGACCGTTCCCGGCTTGCCGGAGAAGACGGCAATGCCGCCGCGGACATTGTTCCACAAGGTGTAGGGCCCACTTCCATCCGGTTTGGTGCTCCAGGTCGGATCGGTCGTGTTCCACAAACCGGGCCCGCCGGGGCCGCTATCCCTGTACGGAGCCCACCAGCGATAGAGCTCGGCTTGATCCTCGGCCCACGCATCTGTGCCGGTGACAGCCGCCGCCAGCAGCGCCGGCAGAGCACGTCTGGCAAGTCCTGTGAAGATTTCCGCCACGCCCGGAGCGCAGCTTGCCGCCCTGCCTCTCCACTTCACGACTCTTCCGCCGCATAGCAAGCGGTGGAACCGCAGGCCTGCCTGCTTTCCGCGTGCATCCGCCGCCTGGGGCAGCGCGTTGAATCCGAGATGATTTGCCTGTTTCCCACCCAGAACCATTGCAACGATACTGCCTGTTGCCGCAGACAATCCCGATATCCCCGATCGCGGCCATCCTCCCAGTTTCGGTCATGTGCGCGACCGGTCCGGAAGTGTCTGCACTCCTCCTGTACAAATTCAGCTCACGGTGTTCCGCGATATGCGTCGTGCTTGCGACATGCGACTGGAGCCCCGCGCTAGTCTGCACCGTGCCCACCCGCACTACCAGGCGATGCGCAGGCCGAGCGTGCCCGTGACCGCATTGCCGTCGCTGAAGTGTTCCAGATCGGTGCTGAGATTTGCCTCGCCGTAAACGGCGTAGCGACCGTCACCCCAGCTCAGCTTGCCGCCAAAGCCCAGCCCGCCACGGAGCGTGTGTCCATCGCGCCGGAAGCCGACCGTATCCACCCCGACCTTCGAGCCGCCGCTGAAGTCGTGGTACAGATTGGCAATTCCGTAGAGATCCGCATGCATCCTGCCGGTCTTGCCCTGCCACTCCGCTTCGCGGTTCACCGCAAGGCCGAGCCGGCCGGCGGCCTGCTTGCCGCGCTTCAGCGCCACCGGCACGCCGAACGCATCCACGAACCGGTCGAAGTCCACCGACGAATAGATGAACTGCGCCTGCGGAGTCAGCGACCAGCCGTCCTTCAGCGCAAAACGCTGGCCAACTTCGAGGCTCAGCGCATGACCCTTGCCTCTGTTGCCCTTCACCACATCCACACCGGCGGTGGCAGAGTGCAGATCGCTCTCGTACCAGCTGAACTGAGCCTGGCCATCGGCGTAGAAGCCGTTGGCGCCATACCACGTCAGTGTCGCGCCAACGGCGAAGCCGGTGGTGTCGATCGTGCCGTTGCCGTGCGGCGAACGGACCCGCGCGGAAGCCGTCCCGCCCTGAACGCTGAGGCCGCCCACCAGCCGCCCCGCCTCGGTTTCGGCCAGCACCATGTCGGCGCCCGCCTGAAGCGCCCAGCTGTTCGCGCTGAACGCCGTCCCGCTCGTGGAGCCGTGCGTTGCATGCTTGTCGTGACCCGCGCGAATGCGTGCCCAGACGCCCGCGCCGTTGTCCGCCTGAGGCAGCTCCGCTGCGTCCTCCCGCTTCGTCCAGACGCGGCCACCCGTACGCTGTTGCAGCGTGTCGGGCCGGTTCAGCTGCTGCAGAACCCCCGCATAGCTTTCGTAGAGCGGAACGCCGGGCTGGTAGAGCGGTTCAGGTTCGGAGCCAGGGTCGGAATTGATCGGCTGCGAACGGAGATACCAGTTGCCATCGTGAGGGTTGGAAACACTGTTCTTGAACAGCCGGTAGGCATAGGCGCCCACAGTGACCGCCGGTTCTCCCTCGATCGTGTAGTCGCCGATCAGTGTGAAGACACCTTCCGACCTGCCCCTGACCTCAATGATCCTGATGCATTCAACGGTCTGGGCGCCCTGGCCGCCGCGATTGACCACGCGCACGAAGGACTTGCCGGACGTGTCGCCCTGGATCACCAGCCTGTCGGTCGGTGAACCATCGCCGCCCAGCGAGGTCTTGATTTCCACGGTTCCGCCACTGCCGACGTAATTGCCGGTGACGGTGAGCGTGCCCCAGTTCTCGCCCTGTCCCGGCGCAACCACGCCGGCGTTCTCCAGACTGGCCACGGCGCCATTGCCGGTCAGCCTGCCCTGAAGGTCTGCGATGACCTGGCCACCCAGCGATCTGTCCACCTGGAGCGTACCGCCCAGGACCAGGGTCTGGCCCACGAAGTTCGAGTTGTCTGCTGTCAGCACCGTTGTACCGGCGTAGTGTCTGACGGAGCCGCTCGCACCCTCCAGCGGCGCGTCGAACTTGTAGTCTTCGTTCGTATGATTGAAGATCAGCGTGGCGCCCGTGCTGCTGAACATGATCGCCGTCACGTCGACGACTCCGGCCGCCCTGGCTGCATCGCCCTCCGCGGCACCGATGTTGAGAGTGCCACTGCCCGAGCGGCCGAGCAGGATGCCGCCATCCTTGGTCTTCGCGGTTACCGTTCCGCCGTCCGACACCGTCAGCGCGGCATCCTTGCCGTCGATCCACAGGCTGCCGCCGGACACGTGGAACTGCGAACCGACGATGTCCACTTTTGCCGCGTCGAAGAGAGCTGCAGCCGCAGCGGCGAACCTGCTGTCTCCCTCGATCCTTACGCGAGCCGCGTCCGACACGACGACCCCTCCACCGGTAAGCCATCCCTGATTGGAGACCAGCACCCGCGACGCGCCGCCGAATTCCACGGCCGTCAGCGCCAGCGTTCCACCCGAAACGGCGATGACCGCATTGCCGTCGATGGCTGCCTGGACGGCCGAAAACTGCCCGCCGTTCGTAATCACCACTTGGGCGGCATCGGAAAGGCTGGCCTTGTCCGCGTCGAACTTACCGGTGCGGCTGATTTGGATCTGCGCCGTCCCGCCCACGATTGCCGTTGCTGCGTCAAACGTGCCGCCGTTCCAAACCCCAAGCGTTCCATAGTTCAGGCTTGCGGTGTTCCCGACCACCCATTTGGCATCCGTCCCGGCGACATTGATGGCGAGCACACCCCTTGTATCTTCGCCCGCCACCCCCGTCTGCAGGTCGCCCGTCCAGAATGATGCGCCTTCCAGGACATTCACCTCGGCATTCCTGTGACGAATGCGGACTGTGCCGGCCTCCAGGATACTTCCCTCGCCGGAGACGGTCACCGCCGCGACGGTTTCACCCCCGTCGAGCGGAGTGTCGGGCCCTTCGCCGAGCTGGAAGTCGCTCGTCGAGACGCGGCCCCCGTCCTTCACCTCGAAGGTCAGGCTTTTCTGGTGCTGGAGCCTGATTGAACGCGCCGTAAGCTTTGTCCCACCGCCGGACACGTTGATCGTCGCCACCTGATTGAGATCGCGGGCGACGTGAAGGTGCTCGTCCAGATTGACCTGGGCCACGCCATCGACCGTGAGCGCCACGTTTCCGCCACTCGTCTCCTTACCCATTTCGATCCAGGAGGCGTTTACATGTGCATTGAGGCCGGAAACGGCGAGCGACGCCCCCGTGCCGTCCTGATCCGTCATCAGGACACCGCCGCTCGGTGCGTCAAGCGCGCTCCTGTCCAGGACCAGCTTGCTCCCGTTCAGCCTGACATCACCCGCAGTGGTCAAATCACCCGTAACGACAAGGGTGCCCCCACCCTCGATGACGATCGAAGACCGGGCACTTCGCCAATGATTTTCGATCTTGCCGTGACCTCGTTGTCCACGCCGGTGACCCTGATCGCGGAGTTTCCGATGAGAGTCAGCGATCCCCCGTAGAGCTCATAACCTTTGCTGTCGAAGGTGAGGCGGCTGGCGTGAATGTCGCCATAGAGCTCCACGGTCCCGGGCGTGCCGGCAAAGATTGCTCGGTCGAAAAGGTCCGTCCATGGAACGTATGGGCCGCTCCCGTCGCTGTTCTGCGACCAGTTCGCGGTAATGTCCAGATCCCAGCGGCCGGCCCCGCCGAGGCTGCCGTCGGGCGCCCAGAAAAGATCGGCCGCGGCAGCGGAACCGGCTGCCATTCCTGCAACCAGCAGTGCCGCCAGCCCGAGTCCGCCCATGCACGTGAAGAGCTCCGTCACCGATGGAGCAAAACTTGCGACCCGGCCCTTCCACTTCGCAACCCGGCCGCCGCGCAGGATGCGGGAGCATGACAGTGCTGACGTCTTGTGTCCGGCTCGACGCGTGGCCGGAGCAATCGAACGATTGAAGGCTCCCGTGAGATGCACCCTGTGAACCATGACCAATTCCGTCCCCCGTGGCTGTGACAGCACTGCGCTGTCCGGCCCTTCTCAGTTTGACCGGCTGAAGCCATGCTGTGGAACCCGAGATTCATCCGGGCCGTATAGGCAGCACGGCGTGCCAAAATGACATAAACGTCACGTTTACATCACGTGAATGCAACCCCCATTTGGGGTAAAGCGATAGCGATATCGCTATCAACATGTGCAATACTGGGACAGGATGTCCCCAACGGTCTGCTACCCGGCTCCGCGTTTATCAGTTGGCCGCGTGAAAGACGCCAGCGTTTACGCCCGGCCCCGAGAGGGCGAACCCGTCCGTGAACGGAACAGCCACCGTCATCGGTGCTCACGCGGATGAGCCCGGGGGGCGGCGCTTGCGGCCCTGCCAGCAAAGAATTGCGGCCCTCCGGTTTCTTCGAGTTTATTGAAAACCTCACATGGGGTTGGGCCCTGATCCCGCTCCTCGTAGTATTCAGCTTGTTCATCACGATGATGAGCGGCTTCGTTCAATTCAGATACTTTTTTCGGATGTTCCGCGTCCTTTCACCGCGGAACCGGACCGGCAACGCGAATTCCATCAGCGATCGCGAGGCCCTGCTGGTGTCTGTCGGCGGACGTGTTGGCGGCGGCAACATCGCCGGTGTCGCCGTGGCGATCTCCCTTGGCGGACCCGGCGCGGTGTTCTGGATGTGGGCCGTGGCCCTGATCGGCATGGCGACCAGCCTGGTCGAGTGCACCCTCGCCCAGCTCTACAAGCGATCCAATGGCGACGGTACTTACCGCGGCGGACCTGCTGACTACATCGTTTACGGCCTGGGGCAGCGTTTCCGGTGGCTCGCTGTCCTGTATGCCGTCTGTCTGCTGATGGCCTTCGCCTTTGGCTTCAATGCGTTTCAGGGCAACACCTTTGCCGGTGCGGTCCACGAGAGTCTGGGGATCGATCGCATGTGGGCCGGGATTCTTCTGGCGGTGCTCACAGCCGTCATCGTCTACGGCGGCATCCGCCGCATCGCCAAGGCTTCGGACGTGATCATTCCCATTATGGCTTTTGTTTACATCGGCCTGGCGCTGGCGGTAATCGTTACAAACATCACCGAGCTCCCGCGCGTGCTGTGGTCGATTGTTGCCAACGCCTTCGGGCTGGAACAGGCGGTCGGCGGAGGGATCGGAGCGGCGGTTTCGCAGGGCCTGCGCCGCGGACTGTTCTCGAATGAGGCCGGTCTCGGTTCGGCCCCCAATGTTGCCGCCACCGCCGACGTGCGTCACCCCATCAGTCAGGGCATCACCCAGTCCCTGTCGGTGTTCATAGACACGATCGTCATCTGTTCGTGCACAGCCTTCATCATTCTGCTCGGCCCCGTCTACCAGCCTGGGATTGAGGTGGATGGCATCGCGCTCACCCAGCAGTCGCTGGTGAGCCAGGTCGGCAGCTGGTCGCAGTATTTCCTGACCGTCGCTGCGCTGCTCTTCGCGTTCAGCTCCATCATCTACAACTATTACCTCGGAGAGACGGCACTGAAGGTCATGACGGCGCAGCCCGTGCTGGTCCATGTGCTGCGCTGGGCTGTCGTGGCGGTTGTCTTCCTGGGAGCGACGGCCCCGGGCGCAACCGCGGTGTTTTTCTTTTCCGACCCGCTGATGGGCCTGCTGGCTGTGGTGAACCTCATGGCGATGATCATGCTGTTCCCGACCTGCCTGCGCCTTCTGGAGGACTTCCGCCAGCAGCTGAAGGCAGGCATCGAGCGGCCGGTCTTCCAGCCCGCCGCCTTCCCGGACCTCGATCTCGACCATTCCGCCTGGCCGCACGCCAAATTGGCTCAGAAGCAAGTTGCGTCCGCGCTGAGTCCAGCGGCCTCGGCGACCTGAGCCCCACGGTGCCGGCGTCCGCACCAGGGATTGCCGGCACGTCACCTCAGGCGATAGGCGCCGCCGTCAGCCTCGCGCGGCCATTGCGATGGCGAGATCGTTCCACACCTGCTGGCGGCGGAACTTGCCCTTCTCGATCTCGAACCGGTCGACGAAGCGAATGTTCTCGAAGGGTGTGCCGTCCTGCCACTCGCCATAGAGTGTGCCGGTGACGATCACGGTCGTCACCGTGCCGCGATAGGCCTCGTCAATGCTGTCGATGCGCTTCTTCACCCAGCGGTATCGCGTCGCCGAGAAAGCGACCAGGTCCTCGAGCCTGCGCATTTCCGTCCCGCCGCTCGCACCCGGAAACACCATGACGAAATCCTCCCCGAGGAACGTCTTCGCCTCGTCGAGCTTTCGCTCCTCCATCAGCCGCAAAAACCGCTCGACCAGCTCCCCCGCGACAAGCTGGGCAGCCCCCGGCCGCCTGCCGGTCCGCCCGCGCATGTAGCTCGCCGGCTTCACCTCGTTCTCGATCACCGTGATGGCATCGAGCGGCGCGTCCAGCGTGGCCGCCACCGCATCCGTGATCCGCTCGGCCAGACGGACCCGTACATCCTCCGGATAGCCCTCGATCAACGTCACATTGACGACCGGCATGAACCCTCCTCCACAGCCACCACAAACCGGTTGACATATGGCATAATGGTATATTGTTATACCATAAGTCAACGCTACGGGATCGATGAGTGAGGCGTTGGCGGGGGAGGCTTTTGTGGACAGCCAGCTGAAGCTCACAGGTACCGAAAAGGACCAGTCCCGCGAACCGGTGATCGCGCGGCGGGCGCTGATCGACCCCACCTCGCGCGTTCCGCTCTACCATCAGATCCTCATCATTCTGCGTAACCAGATCTTTTCCGGCGAGCTTCGCCCGGGCACACTGCTGCCCGGCGAGGAGGAACTGGCCGAGCTCTTCCAGGTCTCCCGCATCACGGCCAAGCGCGCTCTGAACGAGCTGGCCGACGCCGGCCTCGTCGTGCGCGAGCGCGGCCGCGGGACGCGCGTCTGTGACGCTCCACCGCCGCCCCGCGTAAAGACCTCCGTCGAAGGCTGGCTCGAGAACATTTCGCTCATGGGCGTTGCCACCGACGTGCGCGTGCTCGAGTTCGACTACATTCCGGCCGTGCCGGAGGTTGCCGAGGCGCTGCAGCTCGCGCCCGACACCACCGTGCAGCGGACCGTTCGCGTGCGCCTGCTCGACGGCGAGCCCATGTCCTATCTCATCACCCACGTGCCGGAGGACATTGGCAGGTCCTTCGACCGGGATGAGTTGGGTGCATTTCCGCTGCTGACGTTGATGGAGCGCCACGGCGTGCGGGTTGCCGATGCCCGCCAGTCCATTTCGGCGACGCTTGCCGACCCGGAGGTTGCGCGTGCGCTGGAGATCCACGCCGGTTCGCCGCTGCTGGATGTTCGCCGCATCGTGCGGGACATGAACGACCGCCCGGTCGAGTTCCTGCGGGTGCTCTACCGGCCGGACAAGTACCAGTTTGAGATGAATCTGAAACGCGTGCGCCGGAAGGAGGGCATGCGCTGGCAGTCATTCGCGCCGGATACGCCGGCTCGGACGCAGGGGAAGTAAAATAGCACCTAACGTGAGGGGAGCACGACAATGAAGGAAATTTTCGGCAAACACATCAAACGCCGCCAGTTCCTGGCGGGTGCGGGCACGGCCGCGCTGGTGACCGGCTTTCCGGCCGTCCTGCGCGCTCAGGAACCGGAGCCGATCAAGATCGGCCTGGTCCATCCGGTGACGGGCTTCGTCTCATTCTCCGGAACCCAGAGCCGCGCCGGCGCTGAACTCGCCATCGCCGACATCAATGCCGCCGGCGGCATCAAGTCACTGGGCGGCGCCAAGCTTCAGGCAATCCTCGGCGACAGCCAGGGCCGTCCGGAACTCGGCGCGTCCGAAACCGCCCGTGTTATCGAGGAAGGCGCCTGCGCCGTTGTCGCCGGTTATTCCTCGGCGGTGACGCTCGCCACCTCGCAGGAAGCGGCCAAGACCAACACACCGCACGTGGTCGATGTGGGGGTGGCCGACAACATCATGGACCGCGGCCTCAAGAACACCTTCCGCTTCGCGCCCGGCTACGGCTCGGTGGCGGCCACCGCGATCGAGGCGCTGAGGGAGATCAACGCCGGCGGTCAGGCCAAGACGGCGGTCATCATTCACGAGGAGTCGCTGTTCGGCACCGGCACCGCCGAGCTGCTGGCGGCGGAGCTGCCGAAGATCGGCATCGAGGTCCTGCAGGTCATCAAGCACGCCAACCCAACCCGCGACTTCACCAACATCGCGCTGCAGCTGCGCTCGCTGAAGCCCGACATCATCATCCCGGCCAATTACTACAACGAGTACGTGCTGCTCGCCCGCACGCTGCGCCAGCAGCGCATCGAGGCCAAGGCCATCTACTCGGTGCTCGGCGGCGCCGCCTCGAACGTCCAGTTCGTGAAGGAATTCCCCGAGGCGGCCGAGTACATCATGGACTGCAACCACTGGTACGATCCGAAGTCGGAGCTCGCCCTGAAGCGCCGCGCGGAAGCCGAGGCCAAGGGGCTCTACTACACCTACGAGGTGTTCCTGACCTATAACGCCGTGGCCTTCCTGGCGGACGCCATCGAGCGCGCCGGTTCAACCGACAAGGAGGCGATCATCGAGGCGCTGCGCACCTCGACCTTCTCCGACCACGGCATGCCCTACGGGCCGACCCAGATCGACGAGAACGGCCAGAACCTCGGCGCCCGCGCGGTGAACACCCAGGTGCTGAACGGCAACATCGAGGTGGTTCTGCCGAAGGAGTTCGCCTCTGCCGAGGTGGTCTTCCCGATGCCGTCGCGGTCCTGATCCCGGCAGCCACCACGAATGCAACAGGCGCGGACCCTTTGCGGTCCGCGCTCCACGGAAGGTGCCTCGATGGTCGATGCGGTCATCCTCATTCCTTCATTCATAAACGGGCTGACGACCGGCGCGCTTTACGCTCTCGTCGCGCTTGGGCTCACCCTGATCTACGGCGTACTGCACATCATCAACTTCGCCCATGGCGCGATGCTGATGATGGCGCTCTACGGGGTCTATTTCCTGCACCAGCTGTTTGGCATCGATCCCTATGTGTCGCTGTTGATCGTGCCGCCCGCCATGTTTGCGATCGGCTATGTCCTGCAGCGGTTCGTGATCAGCAAGGCAAGCCATGGCCGCGACGAGAACATCCTGCTCGTCACCCTCGGCATGTCGATCATCATCGAGAACCTCGCCCTCTATTTCTTCCGCTCCGACACCCGCACGATCGAGACGCCCTATTCCTTTGAGGTCGTCGAGTTCGCCGGCGCCTTCCTGCCGCTGCCCAAGGTCGTGGCCTTCTTCGGCGCGCTGATTACCGCCGGTCTTCTCTGGGTCTTCATGGCCCGTACCGACCTTGGCCGTGCCATTCGCGCGCTCGCCAAGGAGCGCAAGGGCGCCCGCCTCGTCGGCATCGACGTCGAGCATGTCTTCGCCATGAGTTTCGGCATCGGCATCGCCTGTCTGGGCGTGGCCGCCTGCCTGCTCCTGCCCAGCTATTACGTGAGCCCGCAGGTCGGTTACAGCTTCGTGCTGATCGCCTTCACCATCGTGGTGCTCGGTGGCATGGGCTCCTTCATCGGCGCGATGATCGGCGGCCTCATCATCGGCATCGTCGAGGCGATGGGCGGCCTCTTCCTGGGCGAAAGCCTGGGCCAGGTCGGCATCTTCGCCATCTTCATCCTGATCCTGCTGTTCCGCCCGACCGGACTGCTGGGCCACAAGGTTTAGGTGGAGCGCATGGTCAACGCCAGACAACTCGTCACTCTACTCGTGGTGTTCGCGCTGATTGCCACCTGCCCGTTCTGGGTGAAGTCCGCGCCGACGATGAACACCATCATCGCGGTGCTCTACATCGTCCTGCTCGGCCAGGCCTGGAACATCCTTGGCGGCTACGGCGGCCAGTTCTCCTTCGGCCACGCGGCCTTCTTCGGCACCGGCGCCTACACGGTGGCCGTGCTCCAGATCCAGTTCGGCATCAATCCGTGGATCGGCCTCCTGGCGGGCGCCCTGCTTGCCACCGCCGTAGCCCTCATCGTCGGTTTCGCGAGCTTCCGCTACGGCCTGCGCGGATCCTACTTCGCGCTCGTCACCCTCGCCTTCGCGGAAGTTCTGCGCATCCTCTCGAACTCCGTGAGCTTCACGGGCGGCGGCGTCGGCCTGCTGCTCCAGCTCGACCGCCGTTTCTCCAATCTCCAGTTCGCCGACAACCGCGGCTATTTCTGGGTGGTCTGGGCGATGTGCCTCGCCTGTTTCCTCTGCGTCTGGTGGATTGGCCGCTCGCGCTTCGGCGCCTGGTTGATGGCCGTCCGTGACAACGAGGATGCCGCTCGCGCGCTTGGCGTCGATGTCTTCCGCACCAAGATGGGCGCGGCTGCCCTTTCCGGCTTTTTCACGGGGCTCGCCGGCGTCTTCTACGCCCAGTTCTATCTCTATCTCGACCCGTCGATCGCCTATGGCTCTGCCGTCTCGATCGAAGCCCTGCTGGTGCCGATCATCGGCGGCATGGGCACGCTGTTCGGGCCGCTGATCGGCGCGGGCGTCATTCACTTCCTGTCCGAAATGACCCGCCACTTTGTGGGCGACGTGCCGGGCGTGGCGCTTGCCATCTACGGAGCCTTGCTCATCGTGATCGTCATGTTCCTGCCCCGCGGGCTGATCAGCATCGACTCGGTGATCCGCGGCGGGACCTCTGGCCGGAGGCGCGCCAATGCTTGATGTGAAAGGCATTTCCAAGTCATTCGGCGGCCTGAAGGCGGTAGACAGCGTAACCATGAAGGTCGAGGAAGGCGCCCTCGTCTCCTTGATCGGCCCGAACGGTGCCGGCAAGACGACCTTCTTCGCCCTCATCACCGGCTTCCACAGGCCGGACGCGGGCACTGTCCACTTCCGCGGCCAGGACATCACCGGCTGGAAGCCCAGCGACATCGCCCGCGCGGGCATGGTGCGCACCTTCCAGATCGTTCAGCCCTTCGCCGGGCAGACGGTGCTTGAGAACATCGCCGTCGGCGCGCATCTACACCACGCCTCGCGCCGCGACCCCCTCGACCATGCGCGGGAAGTGGCGGAGAAGGTCGGCCTCGGCGACCGTCTCGACCAGGACGCCGCCTCGCTCACGGTCGCAGGCCGCAAGCGCCTTGAGGTCGCCCGCGCGCTGGCGACCGACCCGAAACTCGTCCTTTTCGATGAGGTCCTGGCCGGCCTGAACCCGAGCGAGATCCGCGACGTTATTCCGGTGATCCGGGCGATCCGCGACAGCGGCGTGACCATCCTGCTCATCGAACACGTGATGCAGGCGGTGATGAGCCTGTCCGAATACACCTTCGTCCTCAATCAGGGGCGGCTGATCGCCGAAGGCAAGCCGCAGGATGTCGCCAACAACCAGCCCGTGATCGAGGCCTATCTGGGCCATGGCATGGCGGAGCGTCTCAAGCGCCAGCGTGAGGAGGCCGGAGCATGACGCAGCAAGACTTGATCGTCGAGGTCGAAGACCTTCGCGCGGGCTATGGCGCGGTGGAGGTCTTGCGCGGCATCGACCTCACCATCAGCCGCGGCGACGTCGTGGCGCTCCTCGGCTCCAACGGCGTCGGCAAGACCACCTTCAACTCCGTCCTGTCGGGCCTCATCCGCCCATGGGCGGGACGCATCCGCTTCAACGGTGAGGACGTGACCGGCCGCGACGCCGCCCGCATGGTAGACGCCGGCCTCGTGCTCGTGCCGGAGGGCCGTCTCATCTTCCCGAACCTGACGGTGCGGGAAAATCTGATCCTCGGCAGCTACCGCCGTGCCGGCTCGCGCCGCGAGCAGAACATCGAGCGCATCGTTTCGATCTTCCCGCGGCTGAAGGAACGTTTCGAGCAGAAGGCGGGAACGCTCTCCGGCGGCGAGCAGCAGATGCTCGCCATCGGCCGCGGCATGATGGCGGAGCCGGAGCTTCTCATTCTGGACGAGCCGTCCCTCGGCCTCTCGCCGCTGCTGGTGGAGGAAATGTTCAACCTCATCCGGCGCCTGAACGAGGAAGGCCTGACCATCCTGCTTGTCGAGCAGAACGTGGCCCAGTCACTGGAAATCGCAACCACTGGCTACGTACTCGAGAACGGCACCATCAGCCTGGCAGGCCCTGCCGCCGAGCTGATGTCGAACCCCGAACTGCAACGCAGCTATCTGGGGATCTGACCCATGACAGTCCCTCCCATGACACTTGCGGAAAAGATCATCGCCAAAGCGGCGGGACGCGCGTCCGTCTCGCCCGGCGAGGTGGTGACCGTCCGCGTCGATCTTGCCATGATCCATGACTCCGGCGGTCCCCGCCGCGTCGAGCCGATCCTGAAGCGTCTCGGGGTCGGCCTGTTCGACCGCGAGAAGGTCGTCCTCATTTCCGACCATTATGTCCCCGGCGACACCGACGAGGGGGCAGCCATCCTGGCACTCACCCGCGAATGGGCAAAGGAGAGGCAGGTCGCCTTCTACGACGGCGAGGGCATCTGCCACGTCGTCCTGCCCGAGCGCGGCCACCTGAAGCCCGGCATGCTGGTCGTCGGCGGCGACAGCCACTCCCCCACGGGCGGCGCCTTCGGCGCCTACATGTTCGGCGTCGGTGCGACCGAGATGGCTGGCGTGCTCGCCACCGGCGAGATCTGGCTGCGCGTGCCCGAGACCATCCGCATCGAATGGACGGGCAAGCTCGGTCCGCGGCTGATGGCCAAGGACATGGTGCTCGCCATGTGCGGCCGGCTCGGCATGGACGGCGGACGCTATCAGGCCATTGAATATGCGGGCGAAACCGTCCGGTCTCTCTCCATGCAGGAGCGGATGACGCTCTCCAACATGGCGGCTGAGCTTGGCGCCCAGGCGGGTCTGATCGCACCCGACCGGACGACCATCGACTGGCTTGCCGGGCATGGCGGGACCGACCTGCCCGATCCAACCGACTGGCAGAGCGATCCGGACGCGCCGGTTGCCGAGACCCACTTCTTCAATGCCGGTGAGCTTGCCCCGCAGGTGGCCGCACCCCACTCGCCAGCCAATGCCGCGCCGGTCACTGACTATGAGCCGACGCCAATCGACGTGGCCTACATCGGTGCCTGCACCGGCGCGAAATACGTGGACCTGAAGGCAGCCGCCGAGATCATCCGCGGCCGCAGGCTGGCGAAGGGCGTGGAGCTTCTGGTCGCCCCCGCCTCGAAGCGGGACCAGGATCAGGCTGCGCGTGACGGCATCATGCAGGTACTGGAGGATGCGGGCGCGAAGGTGCTGCCCAACGCCTGCGGCATCTGCGCAGGCTATGGTTCCGCCCGTCTCGGCGAGAACGTCACCTGCATCTCCACCACCGCCCGCAACTTCCGCGGCCGCATGGGCGCCAAGTCCTCGATGGTGTATCTCGGCTCGCCCTACACCGTGGCGGCCTCCGCCATCGCCGGCCGCATCACTGACCCCCGGGAGGTTGGAGCAGGCGCATGAACAGGGCATTCGTCTACGGCGACGACATCGACACCGACGCGCTCGCGCCGGGCCAGTACATGGGCGGCGGCATCGAGCAGATCGCGACCCACTGCCTGGAAACCATCGACCCGGATTTTGCCTCTCAAGTCAGGCCCGGCGACGTGCTCATTGCCGGCAAGAACTTCGGCATGGGCTCCTCGCGCGAACAGGCGGCGCAGGCGCTGAAGCATCTGGGCCTCGCCGGCGTCGTGGCCCGCTCTTTCGCGGGCATCTTCTACCGCAACGCCATCAACCTTGGCCTGCCGGTCTTCGTCGGCGGGCCGGAAATCGCAGCCATCAGGCCGGGCGATCGGGTCGAGCTTGATGTGGCCAACAGCCGTCTCGTCACGGCCAATGGTTCGATCCAGCTTGAACCGCTCCCCGACTTCCTGCTCGCCATGATCGCCGATGGCGGTCTCGTCCCCCACCTGGAAAAGCGTTTTGCGCGGCAACGCGCCAACAATGACGGAGAACAACAATGACGCGCCTCAAAGCGCGCCTCGGCAACGGAAGGATCATCATCGCCCCCGGCGTCTATGACGGGCTGTCAGCGCTGATCGCTTCGCAGGCGGGCGCGGAAGCCATCTATCTCTCGGGCGCATCGCTCGCCTACACGCGATTCGGCCGCCCCGACATCGGGCTCGTCACCGCCACCGAGGTGGCCGACACCATAGCCGTGATCTGCGATAGGGTTTCGCTTCCCCTCATCGTCGACGGCGACACCGGCTTCGGCAACGCGCTCAACGTCCAGCGCACCGTGCGCACCTTCGAGCGGATGGGTGCGGCCGCGATCCAGCTCGAAGACCAGACGATGCCCAAGCGCTGCGGGCACCTGAACGGCAAGAGCCTAGTCTCTCCCGGCGAGATGATCGGCAAGATCAAGGCCGCAACTGACGCCCGCGCCAGTGACAACTTCCTGATCATCGCCCGCACCGACGCCATCGCGGTGGAAGGCTTCGAGGCCGCCCTCGATCGCGCGGCGGCTTATGCCGACGCGGGCGCCGACATGCTCTTTGTCGAGGCGCCGCGCTCGATCGACGAAATGAAGGCCATCGTCGCCTCCCTCGGCGGCCACGTCCCGCTGATGGCCAACATGGTTGAAGGCGGCAAGACCCCGCCCATGAAGGCAGCCGACCTCGAGAAGATCGGCTTCTCGCTGGTGATCTTCCCGGGCGGCCTCACCCGCGCCATCGCCCACACCGCGCGCGCCTATTTCGAGAGCCTTCTGCGCACCGGCTCCAACGAGGCCTTCAGCGACAGGATGTTCGACTTCGCCGGGATCAACGAGATCCTCGGCACGCAAGAGCTGCTCGAGGCGGGCAGCGCCTACGACGAGAAGAGGTTCACCCTATGATCGATCCCGTCCTCCTCGCGATCCTGAAGGGCCGTCTCGAGCAGATCGTCGACGAGATGGACGCCACCCTGTTCCGCTCGGCCTTCAACCCCACCATCGCCGAGGCACATGATGCCTCCCACGGCATCTACGACGCCGTAACCGGCGAGACGCTGGTGCAGGGCAAATCGGGCCTGCCGATCTTCGTCGGCGTCATGGCCTTCGCCGTGAAGGCCGTGATCGAAAAGGCGGCCAAATCCGGCGGGCCGAAGGACGGCGACGTCTGGATCTTCAACGATCCCTACGCTGGCGGCACCCATCTCTCCGACTTCCGCCTCGTGCGCCCGCTGTTCCGCAATGGCAAGGTGTTCTGCTACCTGGCCTCCGTCGGCCACTGGCATGACGTGGGCGGCAACGTGCCCGGCAACTACAACCCGGTCGCCACCGAGTGCTTCCAGGAAGGCATGCTGATCCCGCCGGTGAAGCTCTTCGACGGCGGCGAGTTCCGCCAGGATGTGCTCGACATCCTGTCCTCCAACTCCCGCCAGCCGAACTCGCTGTTCGGCGACGTCAACGGCCAGATCAACGCGCTGGAGCTCGGCGTCAAGCGCATGAACGAGCTGCTCGCCGACTATGGCGACGAGACGGTGGCCACCGCCCTCTCGGAGCTGCGCAGTCGCGCGGCCATGCTCATGCGCGCCGAAATCGACCGCCTGCCCAAGGGCACCGTCTCAGCCGAGGACTACCTCGACAATGACGGCGTGGTGGACAAGCCGCTCACCATCGCGCTCGACCTCACCATCGAGAACGGCCGCATGGTGATGGACTTCTCGCGTTCCTCGCCCGCCTGCGCGGGTCCCGTGAACATCTCGCGAGCCACCACCATCGCAGCCTGCTATGTGGCCCTGAAGCACGTCTTCGGCGACGTGCCGGCCAACGCCGGCGTGCTGGAGCCCGTCGAGTTCATCATCCCCGAGGACAGCCTGCTCTCCGTCACCGCGCCGAAGCCGGTCGGCGGTTACACCGAGACCATCCTGCGTCTGATCGATGTGGTCTTCCAGGCGATCGCCCGGATCGCGCCGGACCGCTCCAACGGCTGCGCCTACGGCACCATCAACGCGCTCTCGATTGCCGGCTTCCGCGGCCCGGAGCGCAAGCGCTGGGTGATGTTCTCCTTCTTCGGCGGCGGCCATGGCGGGCATCCCGAGGGCGACGGCCTCAATCACGGCAACGCGCCGATTTCGACCGCAACCATCCCGCCGCTGGAAATCCTCGAGGCTGCCTACCCGATCATGTTCACCCAGTGGGCGCTGCGTCCCGACAGCGGCGGCCCGGGACGCCACCGCGGCGGCCTCGGTGCCATCTACGAGATCGAGCTGCTGGAGGAAGAGGCAGACGTGTTCCTGTTCGGCGAACGCGGCCGCTTCCCGCCCAGGGGCGTCGCCGGCGGCCAGGATGCCGTGCTCAACCGCTTCACCTGCCAGCACGTTGACGGCGAACACAATCCGCCTATGGCCTCCAAGATGGTGGGCATCAAGTTGGAGCGCGGCCAGCGCGTGCGCCTCGAGACGCCCGGCGGCGGCGGCTACGGCCCTGTCGAAGAGCGCGATCCCGCCCTCATCGAGCGCGACGTTGCCCTCGGCTACGTGTCGCCCGAGGCAGCCGCCACGATTTATAACCACCCCGTCAAGACCAACAGCAAGGATGCCGCATGATGGGTTCCAGACGCTATGTAATCGGCGTGGACGTCGGCGGAACGTTTACCGACATTTTCGTTTACGACCAGATCGACCGCAAGGTTCAGACCACCAAGATCCCGTCCACCCGCGGCGACCAGTCCAAGGGCTTTGCCGAAGGCATCGCCCGTATCGTGCCTGACTTCTCGGAGATCGCCACCATCGTCCACGGCACGACGGTGGGCACCAACGCCCTGCTCGAACGCAAGGGCTCGCGCACCGGCATCATCACCACCAGGGGCTTCCGCGACGTGATCGAGATGCGCCGCCGCGACCGCCCGACCACCTGGGGTCTATGGGGCCAGTACACGCCGGTCATCAGCCGCGAACACCGCCTGGAGGTGGAGGAGCGCGTGCTCGCCGACGGCACCGTGCGCGTCGCCGTCAATGACGACGAGGTGCGCGGCAAGGCGGAGCAGCTGCTTGCGGCCGGCTGCGAATCCGTCTGCGTCTTCTTCATCAACGGCTACGCCAATGACGCCAACGAGCGCCGGGCCGTGGAGACCGTCCGCGCCGTCTGGCCCAACGGCTATGTCACCGCCGCGACCGAGATTGCGCCGGAGATCCGCGAATTCGAGCGCCTGTCCACTGCTGCCCTCAACGCCTATCTTCAGCCCGTCGTCTCCTCATATCTCGACCGCCTGGAGAAGACCCTGCGCGAGCGCGGCTTCGCGGGCGACATCCTGATCGTCCAGTCGAACGGCGGCGTCATGTCCATCGACACCGCCAAGCGCTTCCCGATCCGCACCGCCCTCTCCGGTCCCGCCGCGGGCGTGATGGCCGGCCAGGCGATTGCCAAGGCCGCAGGCTTCCCGAACATCATCACGTGCGACATGGGCGGCACCTCCTTCGACGTCTCGCTGGTCACAAATGGCGAAAGCGCCCTTGCCGCTCAGACAGCCATCGACTTCGGCCTCGTCGTGCGCACGCCGATGATCGAGATCACCACCATCGGCGCGGGCGGCGGCTCCATTGCCCAGATCGACAGCGGCGGCATCTTGCAGGTCGGCCCAGAATCGGCGGGCTCCGATCCTGGCCCCGTCTGCTACGGCCTCGGCAACGACCGCCCGACCGTCACCGACGCCAATGTGATCCTCGGCCGCATCAACGCCGAGCGGCCCATCGGCGGCAAGCTCGCCCGCCTCGATGTGGAGGCTGCCCGCGCCGCCGTGGAGAAACACATCGCCGGTCCGCTCTGCATCTCCGTCGAGGAAGCGGCCGAAGCGATCCTCAAGATCGCCAACGCCAGGATGGCCGGGGCCATCCGCCTCGTCTCCATCGAGCGCGGCCATGACCCGGCGACCTTCGCCGCCATGCCCTTCGGCGGCGGCGGCGCGCTCCACACCGGCGCGCTGATCAAGGAAGTCGGCCTGAAATCCGCGCTCGTCCCCCGCTTCCCCGGCGTGACCTCGGCGCTCGGCTGTGTCGTCGCCGACATGCGCCACGACCGTGTGCAGACCGTCAATCGCCTGCTTGACGGCCTCGATGCCGCCGCCCTCGGCGAGGAAATGCTGAAGGTGGCTGAAGAGACCGCAGCCCTGCTCGACCAGGCCGGTGTCGCCTTCGAGCGCGTCGACCGCATCTACGGGCTCGACATGCTCTATCTCGGCCAGACGCACACCGTCTCTGTGCCGCTCGAGATCGGCGCAGGCGGCCTCACCACCGAGGCGATCCGCGACGCCTTCAACACCGCCTATCTGGAAGCCTTCGGCCGCCTGCTCGAAGGCATTCCGATGCGCGTCATGAACTACCGCGTCGCCGTCGTCGGCCACCGCCCGCAGTTCGACATGCGCTCCTTCGCCCCCGCCTCCGGCAAGCCCGCCGAGGAGTGCCGCACCGGTACGCGCAGGGTCTATGTCGGCGGCGCCTGGCACGACACGCCGGTCTATGACCGTCTTGAGCTTGGCATCGGCGCGACTGTCCAAGGGCCCGCCATCCTCGAGCAGGCCGACACCACCATTTTCGTCGATCCTGGCCTCGAAGGCCGCGTCGATGAATTCGGAAATCTCATCATTTCGCGGAGCGCCGCATGAGCCACGCCCCCATCGACATCGCCCGATCCGCCCTGCTGATCGTCGATCTCCAGAACGACTTCCTCGATCCCGAGGGCGCCTACGGCCGCGCGGGCCAGACCGCCCCGGCCATCGCCGCCCTGCCGGAAAGGGTGAAGCCGCTCGCCGACGCCATCCGCGCGAAAGGCGGCTACATCATCTCGACCCAATTCACGCTGGTACCGGGCCGCGGCGGCGAGCCGCTCATCTCTCCGCACCTTAAGGAACTGCGGCCCTTTCTCAAGAAGGGCGATTTCCAGCCCGGCGCCTGGGGCCACCAGCTGGTGGACCTGCTCCAGCCCGCCGATTTCACCGTTGAGAAGGTGGCCTATTCCGCCTTCTACCAGTCGCGGCTCGAGTTCGTGCTGAAGAAGGCCGCCATCGAGACGCTGTTCGTCTGCGGCATCGTCACCAACGGCGGCGTCGCCTCCACCGTGCGCGACGCACATGTGCGCGATTTCAGGACCTTTGTGCTCGCGGACGGCTGCGCCGCCTTCTCCGAGACGACGCACGAGACGGCGCTCAAGGATCTCTCCTCCATTACAAGGGTCATCACCATCGCGGATGCAATTGGAATGGTAACATCGGCATGAGCGAAATCCTGCCAGCCTCTTCCATGCGCGCGGACGCCGAGGTTGACGTGGCCGTCATCGGCGCCGGCGCTGCCGGCCTTGTCGCGGCACTGCGCGCCGCCGAAGCGGGCGCGGATGTGTTGGTGCTCGAACGGGACGAAAAGCCCACCGGCTCCACCTCCATGTCGTCGGGCTTCGTGCCCGTGCCGGGAACGCGTTTCCAGCGCGCGATCGGCGTGACCGACGACACCCCGGAGCTGTTCGCTGCCGACATCCAGGCCAAGAACAAGGGCCGCGGCGACCTCGGTCTGGTCAAGACGGTGACGGAGGCCATCGGCCCCGCGCTCGAATGGCTGGCGGACAACCACGGCCTCGAATGGCACGTGCTCAACGATTTCCTCTACCCCGGTCACAGCCGACACCGCATGCATGCCGTGCCCGAGCGCACTGGCGCGGCCCTTCTGCAACGGCTGCTTACGGCCGCCGAGCGGCAGGGCATCATGGTCGCGACCGAAGCCCCTGTCACCGGCCTTTTCGCCGACGGACGCCGGATCGTGGGCTGCCGCATCACTCGGCCCGACGGCGGCGAGGAACACCTAGCCTGCAAGGCGCTGGTGCTCGCCTGCAACGGCTATGGCGGCAATCCTGAACTTGTGAAGCGCTTCATCCCCGACATGGCGAACGCCGTCTACCACGGCCACGCCGGCAACCAGGGCGATGCGGTACTCTGGGGCGAGAAGCTCGGCGCCGACCTGCGCAACCTCTCCGGCTGCCAGGGCCACGGCTCGCTCGCCTATCCGCACCAGATCCTCATCACCTGGGCGGTGATGATGGAGGGCGGCATCCAGGTAAACACCGACGGCGATCGCTTCTCCAACGAGCACGGCGGCTACTCCGAGCAGTCCGTCAACGTGCTGAAGCAGCCGGGCGGCATCGCCTGGAACGTCTACGACCAGCGCATCCACCACTTCGCCCTGTCCTTCCCGGACTACCGCGAAGCCTTCGACGCCGGGGCCATCCGCCGCGGCGGCGACATCCACGCGCTGGCGCAAGCCATTTCCGTCGATCCCGCCCGCCTTGAGGCCACCATCGCTGCCACCCGCCAGATGCAGGCAGCAAGGCTTGCCGATCCCTTCGGCCGCGATTTCACGACGAAGCCCGCGCTTGCCGCCCCCTTTTACGCGGTGAGGGTGACGGGTGCGCTGTTCCACACGCAGGGTGGGCTGATGGTGGACGAGAACGCCCGCGTGCTTGGCAGGGATGGAGAGCCCTTCCCCAACCTCTTCGCCACCGGTGGCGCCGCCTGCGGCGTCTCCGGCCCGGATATCTCCGGTTACCTCTCCGGCAACGGCCTCCTCACCGCCATTTCACTGGGCTATCTGGCTGGTGCTGCGGCTATGGAGCGGCTTTACGATTGCAGTTAAAGTAATCGGGGTACGAAAGTTTGTCACATTCCCTCTGCATATGGGATAGACTTCTATTTATTCAGAAAGAAGTTCATCCAACTGCGGACTTAATGAGATAGTGTCGTCTGTCCATTATACTTCATCCGTTGCTCATCGCCTTTTGTTGCGCCAGGGGAGGGAGGCAATGACGGCTAGGGTTCAAGATGTCGCAAGATACATTCTGATGCGGCTGGGTCGCATGACGGCGATGAAGCTGCAGAAGCTCGTGTATTACTCCCAGGCATGGTCTTTGGTTTGGGATGAGCGTCCGCTCTTCAGTGACCGCATCGAGGCTTGGGCGAATGGCCCGGTGGCGCCCGCCCTCTACGTGCTACATCGCGGCAAGTTTGAAGTCTCTGAAGCTGATATCGATGGAGACCCTTCGAGTCTGGATGAAGCCGCGCGTGAAACGATTGATGCCGTACTCGAATTCTACGGCTCGAGATCGGCGCATTGGCTGTCGGAACTCACCCACATTGAGCGCCCGTGGCAGGAAGCCCGCTACGGGTTAGCGCCCGGTGAACGGGGATCCGCTGAGATAACCCCCGCAGCCATGATGGAGTATTACTCGGGTCTGTAACCCGTGCGGAAGGGGGGAAAGAAGCAGGTTCCGAAAGTCGGAGCGGCACCGGTTCCCGTCAAAAAGCCACGATATTTCCAGGCTCCGCCGCCGTTCAGAGGTGGTGTGCTGGCGTGGCGGTTCAACGCTGTTGACAAAGAAGGGCCTTTCGCGTGGACCAATCTCCGAGACCCTCACGAGTTCAAGAGGGTCATTGAGAAGCTGGCTGAGTTCGAGACCATGAGCGTGCCCCAGTTAAGTGAGCACGGCTGCCATTTCGTTGACATCACAGCCCTTTCAAAGCGTGCTCAGCAGCGCCTCATGAAGCTGAAACTCGACGATCTCGACGCGCTCTATTCTCTTCGGCTCACGGCAAGAAGTCGCGTCTTCTGCGTACACCGGCCACAGTACATGCGAGTGCTGTGGTACGATCCGGAACACCAAGTTTGCCCCTCTCCGAAGAAGCATAGCTAGTGGCCTGCCAATGAGGCCACAAACCTGTTAGCCTGCAAAAAGGCGGTACCCGGGGCGCTGGGTGCCGCTCTGCGGGCCTCGGGAAGGTTTCAGCCCGCGGTCGGAATGCGGTAGCTCTGCGCCAGCTGCGTGACCGCCTGCCGGAAGACTCCGACGTCCGATCCCACCGCGATGAATTGCGCGCCGTCCTCCCGCGCTTCCGCTACGTGCTCCTGGGTGCCGAGCAGGATGCCCGGCGCCTTGCCTGCGGCGCGGATCTTGCGCGTGGTTTCGCGGATGACCTTCCGCACCTCCGGATGCGCCGGCTGTCCGCGGTAACCCATGTCGGTGGAAAGATCCGCCGGGCCGATGAACAGTCCGTCCACACGCTCGATCTTCAGGATTTCATCGAGGTTCTCGAGCGCCTTCACGCTTTCGATCTGCAGCAGGATGCAGACCTCGTCATTGGCATTGGCAAGATACTGGGCGCGGCGGCCGAAGCCGGAGGCCCGCGCCAGCGCGGCACCCACGCCGCGCTTGCCTTTGGGCGCATAGAGACAGGCGCGAACCGCCTGCTCCGCCTGTTCCGCCGTGTCGATCATCGGCACCAGCACCGTCTGGTAGCCGATATCGAGCACCTGTTTCAGCATCCAGTCCTCACCGGCCACCACGCGCACCACCGGATGCGCCGTGCCGCCCGCGCATGCGCGCAGCTGCTCGCGCAGCATAGCCATGTCGTTGGGTGCATGTTCGCCGTCGAGCAGCAGCCAGTCGAACCCGGCATGGGCACTGATCTCGACCGTCTCCGTCGAGGTGAGCCCTTGCCAGAAGCCGATCAGCACCTCGCCGCGCTTCAGCGCGGCACGAAACGCATTTGCCGGAGCCCCATTAGAGGAAGTCACAGCGCACCTCCCCGAACGGGCCGTAGTCGGCGACGAAGCGGCTGCCGTGCGGCGCTTCCACCGGACGAATGAACGAGCCGGACAAAACGATGTCGCCGGCCGAGAGCTTGCCGCCATACTTGGCGATGCGCGCGGCGAGCCAGATGATGCCGGTGACCGGATCGTCGAGCACGCCCGCGCCGAGGCCGGTTTCCTCCACCACGCCGTCGCGCTTCAGGATGCAG
Organism: Chelativorans composti; assembly: GCF_039541695.1. Lineage (NCBI taxonomy): Bacteria > Pseudomonadati > Pseudomonadota > Alphaproteobacteria > Hyphomicrobiales > Phyllobacteriaceae > Chelativorans > Chelativorans composti. The sequence goes on from NZ_BAABGS010000073.1 coordinate 74,971, forward strand.
CCCATCCAGCGCAGATCCGTGGTCGAGGCGTCGAAGCGCCCCTCACCCAGCACCAGCCCGCCATTCGCGGCGTTGTCGGAGATCGTGTCCGTCACCTTGCGGATCGCACCGGTGACCGGGTCCTTGCGGATGATGCGCGTGTCGAGAAGCTCCAGTGCGGGCGTCACATAGTCCGTCGCCGCCAACACATCCTCGCGGGTGAGGTTGTCGCCCTCGAGGTCCGCCTTCAGCACGAAGGCAATTTCCGCCTCCACGCGCGGCTGGATGAAGCGGTCCGCCGGAATCTGCCCGCCGTTCGGGAACAGCATGTCGTCATAGAGGACGCCGGAATCGGGCGTGGTGATCTGGAGCGCCTCCTGCATGGCACGGGAGGTAAGACCGATCTTCCAGCCGATTCGCCGGAAGCCGGCAGCGTCGCGCGCTGCCAGCATTGCATCCTGGACGGCGTATGCGTCGTCCAGATCCATCTCGGGAAAGCGCTGCGAGAGCAGACCGATCTGCTTCCGGTCCCTCTCGGCCTCGAACAGCGCGAGGCCGCAATCCCGGTGATCCTGAGGTGTCATGCCTGCCATGAAATCACTCCGCGGCCATCGGGAGAGCTTCCTGGCGCGGCTCGCCGAGCTGAGCCCGCAGCCGCTTCACCGAGGCAGAGAGCTCGTGGCGGTCGCACACGGCGAACACGTAGCGGTCCGGACGCAGGATGTAGAACCGCTGCTTCGGGTACTTCAGGAGCAGATCACGGAACACGCCGTCCAGGTCATCCAGCACCAGCGTGTCCGGATCGGCCGACCAGCCCACCTTGCCGCGACGCGAGCGGTTGATCTGCACGATCGTGCCGATCTGGCGGAAGTAGTCCTTGTCTTCCGCCGTCAGCTGCGCGGCCGGATCCTCGTTGATGCCGATGATGGCAAAGCCCTTGCCGATCGCGTCGTCGAGCAGCATGGCACGGTCCTCGGCATCCGCCACGCGCGGCTGCACCATCATGCGGCCGACCATGGACTTGCCGCCTGCATTGGAGTGATCGACGATGCCGCGTTCATAGTACGGCAGCGGCTTGAACTTCATCTGCAGGATGTAGTCGCGCATCGACGGCAGGCGCTGCACCAGCCAGAAGAACGCCTTGCGGAAGTATTCCGTGAAGTAGCTGTAGGGCGCGTAGAACTTGCCGATGCCGGTGGCGAACTTCACCATCTGCTCGGCATGGTGCTGGCGCTCCTGCTCGTAGGTATCGAGGATCTTCGGATCGGCCTTGCCCTGCACGACCATGGCGAGCTTCCACGACAGGTTCATCACGTCGCGCATGCCCGAATTGAGGCCCTGGCCGAAGAACGGCGGCTGCAGGTGCGCAGCGTCGCCGGCGATGAAGACGCGGCCCTTGCCGAAGCGGTCCGCAACGCGCGAATGGTGCGTGTAGATGCGCGCGCGGATGATGTCCGGCTTCTCGTCGGGTCCGAGACGCGTGCGCAGCAGGCGCTCGATCTCCTCCGGCTTCGACATCTGCTCTTCCGTCTCGTCGTGCTTCAGGCGGAACTCGAAGCGGCGGTGCCCATAGGGCAGGTCGATGACCATGCACGGGCGATGCGGATCGCAGTAGATTGCCGAATAGGGCTCGAAGCGGTCGTCGTTGCGGACGTCGATGACGAGCCAGCGCCACGGATGCGTGTCGCCCATGAGTTTGATGTCGAGCAGCTTGCGGATGGTCGAGCGGCCGCCGTCGCAACCGACGACATAGCGCGCGCGCAGGGTCTTCTCGCCCTCCGCCGTCTTGACGGTGAGCGTCACGCCGTCGGCGTCCTGCTTCAGGTTCTGAACCTCGTGGCCGGCAAGAAGGCTCACATGCGGGAAGCGCTGCAGGCCGTTGCGGACCGTCCTTTCGGTGAGCGGCTGGATGAACAGGTTGCGGCGCGGCCAGCCGAACGGCTTGGTCTTCGGGCCCACCTCCGCGAACATCTTGCCGTTCGAGTGGTGGTAACGCAGCAGCGTGTTCTGGATCATGTCCTTGAGCAGCGCTTCCGCGAGATCGGTGGTCTGGAACGTCCGCAACGCCTCATCGTCGATGCCGACGGCTCGCGGATAGTCGATGATGTCCGCCTCCCGCTCGAGAACGATCGTCTTCACCCCATAGGTTCCGAGCAGGTTGGCAAGCGTGGTGCCGGCAGGGCCGCCACCGACAATGATGACGTCAGCATCGAATGCAGTTTGCTGGACCATGATTTCTCCCAGATAGCGTGTGAGCCGTACCGTTACGGTATTGCCTCATTATGATAACAGCCTTCTCGTATTGCAATAATACTGTAAAAAATTCACACAAAAACGGCCGCTCTTTCGGGCGGCCGTCACGAGAAAGGCTGTTTTTGAATAGGACCGGCTTACTGGGCGGTAATACCGGCCTCCTTGACGATCGGTCCCCAGAGGTTGACCGACTCCTCGACGCGCTGCTGCAGCGCTTCGGGCGCACCGCCAACGAGCGTGTAGCCGTTGGTCTCGAGGTACTTCACGACGCGCTCGGATTTCAGCGCCTCGTTGACGCCCGCGTTGATCTCGTTGACGATCGAGTCCGGGGTCTTGCTCTGAACGAACACCCCCCACCAGGCGATCGCGCACAGGCCGTCCACGCCGGCCTCAGCGAAGGTCGGAGCCTCCGGCATCAGCGGCGACTTGTAGTCGACGGCCAGCACGTTCATGGTGCCCTTGGCGACTTCGCCCGAAGCGGCGCCGACACCGAAGACGCCCAGATGAACCTCACCCGAGGCCATGGCCTGCATCACCGGGCTCACGCCTTTGAAGTGAACGACCTTGAGGTTGATGCCGGTGAGCGACTTCAGGAGCTCCGCAGCGAGGTGCGGGGAAGACGCGGGACCGAACGTGCCGAGAGCAATGTCCTCGGTCTTGGCGCGCTCGATGAGCTCGGACATCGTCTTGATGCCGGTGTTCGACGCGGCCACGAAAGCCAGCGGCCATTCGCCCACGGTGATGACGGGGCGCAGCTCTTCGTTCAGGTTGTACGGCAGGCTCGGCATGGTCACCTCGTTGAGGGCGATGCCGATGTCGTTGAAGAGGATCTGGGAGCCATCGGGCTTGGAACGGGCCACAGCCTGCGTGGCAATCACGCCACCGGCGCCGGGCTTGTTCTCCACGACGACCGCGGTGCCCCAGCGGTTCTGCAGCTCCTCGGCGATGAGGCGCGCGATCGCGTCAGTCGTGCCTCCCGCCGCAAACGGAACGACGATGCTGACAGGCCCGGTCGGATACTTATCCTCGGCCTGCGCAAAACCGGCCAGCGCGGTCAGGGCCACGACAGCGCCCATCAGCGCGCGGCGGGAAAAAGAAACGCACTTTGTCAAGACGACTCCTCCAGGTTTCATCATTTTGTGGAATTTGCATTCTCACAAAAAGAGATTGACCTTGGTCAAATATTCGGCCTTCTCTCAGAATGCAAGCCGCCTTGCTGTTTATGACCAAGAATTGATATGTAACTGATCAAGATTTAGACGAGGGGTTGGAATGCCGGGGAAAAACAAGAACTTGGACAAGGCCGTAAGCGTCAATTCGACGGCGGATCGCGCGATCGAGATCCTGCTTGCCTTCGATGCCGCGCATCCGGTTTGGACACCGACCGAACTGGCCCAGCATCTGAAGATGCCGCGCTCGACCATCTACCGGTATTTCAACAGCCTGAAGCACTACGGTCTGATTATCGAAGATCGAAATGGCGGCTTCCAGCTTTCGGCAAAGATCGTCGAACTGGCGCGTGTGGCCAAAAGCACGACCACTGTCATGCGCATTGCCCGCCCCTATCTCGAGCGCCTGTCCGAGAAGTTCGGCGAGTTCACCTCGCTGCGCCAGGTGATCGGGCCGGAACTGGTTCCGGTGGACAGGATCGACTGCCGCCACCATGTGCGCATTCCCTACCTGCGCAACACGACATTGCCCTGGCCGGCGACCGCTGGCGCCAAGGTGATGCTGGCCTTCTCCTCCCCCAAGGAGGTGGAGGAGATGTTCAAGATGTTCACGCCGGTAGCCTACACGCCGAACACGATTACCGATCGCGCCCTTCTGGAGAAGGAGCTGGAGCGCGTTCGCCGGCAGGGTTATGCGGTAACCAACGAGGAACGGGATGAAGGCGTGAGCGGCGTCGCCGCTCCGATCTTCTCCGGCGGGCGTCTCGCCTACTGCATCGCGCTCGGCGGCCCCTCCTTCCGTTTTGTCGGCCGGAACCTGTCCGAGATGATCGACGAGATTACCCAGGCGGTCGAAGCCATCACGGCCGAACTCGCCCAGTACGATCTGTAGGGCCGCGCGCCCCCTTCCCTCATGCAAATTGTCGGCGCAGGGGGAGGTCCCCGGCGATCGGCACAACTGCCCCAACGAAAAACCCCGCCACGTCGTGACGGGGTTTTCTTTTCTCTACTGGAGATCCGGACGGGTCAGCCGCGCAGGAACTCGAGGCTGAGCTTGTTGAAGGTCTCCGGGTCTTCCCACTGCGGCCAGTGGCCGACGCCTTCCATCTCCACGTAGCGCGCGTTCGGCATCAGCTTGGAGACGACCTGCGCGGTGCGCAGGTACTCGTCCGCATCCGCGAGCGAGCCCACCATCAGCGCCTCGGCGGTGATGGCCTTCCAGTCGTCGTCCTTGAGCAGGTTGCGCTCGCGGATCTCTGCGTCCTGCAGGGCGAGGATGTTGAGCATGCCCTCCTTCATCTCGGGCATGCGGTAGATCGCCTGGCGGTGAGCGATGAGATCGTCCACGCGGCTCTTCTCGTCGGCGAGCAGCTTGTTGAAGATCGCCTTGATGTTCTCCCAGGACGGATCGTCCACCGCCTTGGTACGCTGAGAGATGATGCGGCCGCGGTTCTCGGCGCTCGAGAAATAGCCGGAAGCCGACAGCAGCACGAGCTTCAGCACGCGCTCCGGATGGTTGCGCGCGATCGCCGCCGAAATCCATGCGCCGAGCGAGCAGCCCATGAAGTTCGCCTTCTCGATGCCCATCACGTCGCAGAACCCGAGCACATGGCCCATGTAATGCTTGATTTCGAGCGGATGGTTCGGCTTGTCGGTGAAACCGCAGCCGATCATGTCGAGGGCGAAGATTTCGAAGTCGGCGCTATGTGCCTTGAAATTGGCCGAGAACGCCTCCCAGTGGCCCGCCGTGCCGTGCAGCATGACGAGGGCCGGCTTGCCGCGCGTGCCGGAACGGGCGTAGCGGGTATTAATGCCGTTCACGTTGACGAAGCCCTGCTCGAACGCGGTGTCGCGCAGGCCCGTCCAGATCGAGCGGTATTCGTGGCGCTGTTCTGTCATCTGTTCAAACGCTTTCCTGATTACTTGTCCTTCGGCACGCAGATGCCGCCGCCGACGACGCCCATGCCCGTAATCCAGGTCGGGACCGGTTCGTAGCCGATGACCTCGATGTCGCGGCCCCATGCGGCGGCAGCGGCAACCCAGCTGCGCAGCTCGTGGGCACCGTTGCCGGCAGCTTCCTCGATCTCGGCGTCGGTACACTTGTGCAGCGGCTCGAGGTTGTTGGTGGTCAGCAGGTTGAGGAACCACTGGTCCCACTCCACCGACACCTTGCCCGTGCGGCCCTCCTTGCGGCGCTCCTTGGAGATGCGCTCCTTCTCTGCGTTGAACTCGCGCGAGCGCTCGCGGCCGTTGATGATGTAGTCGCGTGTCTCTTCCGGGGTCGCCTCGTCGTCCGCCGACATCTTCGGCAGGAAGTGCGACAGACCGCCCGATCCCATGACGATCACGTTCATGTCTGCCGGGAAGCTGCGGATGGCGTCGCCCACGGCGCGGCCGAAGTCGGCCACACGGCGGTAGCTCGGGCGCGGACCGGCCTGGCAGTTGATCATGATCGGCACGACCGGGATGTCGAGCTCCGGGTTCACCGCGGCATAGGGCTGCGTGTGGCCGTGGTCGAGGCACATGTTGAGCGAGACGGCCGGGTCAAAGCCGTTGCCCATCAGGTGGTTGAGAATGTGGCGGCCGAGTTCCTGCTGGACCGGCATCTGGCCCGACGGGCTGTCGTAGTCGCCGTAACCCTCGAGCTTCTCGATGCCGATGCAGAACTGAGGCATCTGGTCATAGAAGAAATTGCGGTAGTGGTCCGGTCCGAAGATGACGATGGCGTCCACCTTCTGGCCATTGAACTTGCGCAGGCGCTCGATGGCGGCAACGAATTCCTGACCGGGGCCCTTGAGGTCGCGGGACAGATCCCACGACGGAGAATGGGACATTGCGGCGAGACCGACGAGGTTAGCCATGGGTAGTCCTCCGTATTGGCAAGGTTGGATTGGGTGGATTGGGGATGCCGGGCACTACTCCTGGAACGCCTCGGCGCGCGACTTGCGCAGTCCGGGAAGCGCCATCAGCAGCAGGAGCAGCACGGACGCGGCCAGCAAAGTTGCCGAGATCGGACGCTCGATGAAGACGGAGTAGTCGCCTCCCGACACCGTCAGCGCGCGGCGCAGGTTCTCTTCCATCATCGGGCCCAGGATGAAGCCGATGATCATCGGCGCGGGCTCGCAGCCGCAGCGCATCAGCAGATAGCCGAGCAGAGTGAAGCCCGCGAGCAGAAGGATCTGAAACGCGCTGCCGCCCTCCGAGTACACGCCGATCAGGCAGAACATCATGATCGCCGGGAACAGAAGGTCGTAGGAGATCGTCAGCAGCCTCACCCACAGGCCGACCAGCGGCAGGTTGAGAACCACGAGCATCAGGTTGCCGATCCACATCGAGGCGATCAGGCCCCAGAACAGGTCCGGGCGCTCGCTCACGATGGCCGTTCCCGGGGCGATGCCGTGGATCATCATCGCGCCCATCAGCAGCGCCATGATCGGGTTTGAAGGCAGGCCGAGGGTCAGCAGCGGCACGAAGCTCGTCTGCGCGCCGGCATTGTTGGCGGCCTCAGGCGACGCAACGCCCGCCGGCGCGCCCTTGCCGAAGGTTTCCGGCCGCTTCGACAGCTTCTTTTCGAGGCTGTAGCTCACGAAGGACGCCAGCACGGCGCCACCACCGGGAAGCACGCCGAGAAGCGAGCCGAGGATGGTACCGCGCACCACCGCCGGTGCGGATTCCCGGAACTCCTCCCGGTTCGGATAGAGGTCGCGGATCTTCATTTTCGGCCGGTCGCCGCGCGGCTCCGGGAACTCGAGGTTGCGCACCACTTCCACCAGGCCGAACAGTCCGATCGAGATCGCCAGGAAGCTGACGCCCTCCCACAGGTCCGGAATGCCGAAGGTGAAGCGCTGCACGCCGGAGTTGATGTCGAGGCCGACGAGACCGAAGATGAAGCCGATCAGCATGACGGCAATGGCTTTCAGGATGGATCCCTGCGCCAGTACGACGGTCATCGACAGACCCAGAACCATCAGTGAGAAGTAGTCGGCCGAATGGAACTTCATCGCCAGGCTGGCGAGCGACGGACCGAAAGCCGCGATCAGCAGCGTGGCGACCGTGCCGGCAAAGAAGGAGGCCAGCGCAGCGATGGCGAGCGCCGAACCGGCGCGCCCCTTGCGGGCCATTTCATACCCGTCGAGCGCGGTGACGATCGAGCCGGCCTCGCCCGGCATGCGCACGAGGATCGCGGCCGTAGACCCGCCATACTGGGCGCCGTAGTAGATGCCGGCAAGCATGATCAGCCCGGACAGCGGCTCCATGCCGAAGGACAGCGGCAGCAGCATTGCCACCGTGGGAACGACGCCGATGCCTGGCAGAACGCCGACCAGGGTGCCGAGAAGGCAGCCCACCAGCGCATAACCGAGATTGGCGAGGGTCGATGCCCCGGCAAAGCCGATGGCGAGATTGTTCAGCATGTCTGCGATCATCAGAACCACCACAGATCAATGGGAAGGCCGAGGCCGACGATGAAGATGATCGCCAGGGCCACAGGCAGGATGACCACCATTCCCAGCGCGTAGGGCACGCTGGGCCTGCCGTTGCCGAAGAGGGAATTGAAGATGGCGATCGCGCTCGCGACCACGAAACCGGCGCTCTCGACGAGGAAGCCGAAGGCGCAGGTCGCCACCAGGATGAGGATGATCGGGCGAAGCTTCACCTGACCCACGACCGGCGAATGCAGCCAGATCGTGCGCAGCCCGGTGATGACGCCCAGCGAGATGACGGTCCAGCCCAGCGCGCGCGGCAGATAGCCCGGCCCCATGTCGGCGGAGGTTCCGGCCCTCAGATCGGCTCCAAAGACCAGCGCGGCAACGCCGATCAGAATGAAGATGATGGCTGCAAGCAAGTCTTGCGAAATGCGGATATTGAGCATTCGCCCTCCTGCGAATGTGGGACTGCCGAGGAGGGTCGCATGATCAACGGATTGTCCAGCAGACCAGCACCAGCCCCCCTTCCAAGATTGCCTGGTGTCTACCGTGCCCCTTGATCCTTATCAAGATAAAAAATTAGGCTCTCGAATTTTGATAACAACAAACTTTTTCGAGCTGTCACATGGCAGGAAAGCGGCACTGATGTCCGGCTACTGGGATGGTTAGTCCAGCCACGGGATGGAAAGGGATTTTTCCAAGATCGCCTTGGCAGCGCGCAACCATACACACGAAGGTGTCATCGCACACACGCCAATGCCCGGCAATGGTCTCGGATAGCGAGAGGGAGCCCGGATAGCAAAAGGAAAGCCCCGCCGTGCTTGCGGCGGGGCCAGGATCGGAAGCGCGGCCGGTCAGGCGCTGATGCCGCCCAGGCACACGTATTTCATCTCGGTGAAATCATCGATTCCGTAGCGCGAGCCCTCCCGGCCGAGACCGGAAAGCTTGATGCCGCCGAACGGCGCCTCGGCGGTCGAGATGAGGCCGGTATTCACCCCCACCATGCCATATTCCAGCGCCTCGGCCACGCGCCACACGCGCGCGAGATCCCGGGCATAGAAGTAGGAGGCAAGGCCGAACTCGGTGTCATTGGCCTGCGCGATGACATCCGCCTCGTCCTTGAAACGGAACAGCGGCGCAACCGGTCCGAACGTCTCTTCACGGGCCACCGCCATCTCCGGCGTGACGCCGGTGAGCACCGTGGCCTCGAAGAAGCAGCCGCCCAGCGCATGGCGCTTGCCGCCGAGCGCCACCTTGGCGCCCTTGGCCACCGCATCGCTAATATGCTCCTCGACCTTGGCCACGGCAGCGTCGTCGATCAGCGGCCCGAGCACCACGCCCTCCTCGAAGCCGTTGCCGGTCTTGAGCCCGGCCACCGCCTTCACCAGCTTCTCGGCGAAGGCGTCATAGACGCCGTCCTGCACGTAGATGCGGTTGGCACACACGCAGGTCTGTCCGTTGTTGCGGAACTTGGCGATCAGCGCGCCCTGAACCGCCGCGTCGAGATCGGCATCGTCGAACACGATGAACGGCGCATTGCCGCCGAGCTCGAGTCCGAGCTTCTTGATGGTCGGCGCGCACTGCCGGTAAAGCTCGGCACCCACTTCGGTCGAGCCGGTGAAGGTGAGCTTGCGGATGACCGGATTGGCGGTGAGCTCGCCGCCGATCTCGCGGGCCGAACCGGTCACCACGCTGAACAGGCCGAGCGGCAGCCCGGCTCGCTCCGCCAGAACCGCAAGCGCGATCGCCGAGAACGGCGTCTGCGAGGCGGGCTTCAGCACCATGGCGCAGCCGGCCGCGAGCGCCGGGCCCGCCTTGCGGGTGATCATCGCATTGGGGAAATTCCACGGCGTGATTGCCGCCACGACGCCGATCGGCTGCTTCAGCACCATGATGCGCGCATCGGTGCGGTGAGCCGGGATGAGGTCGCCGTAGACGCGGCGGGCTTCCTCGGCGAACCACTCGATGAAGCTCGCGCCATAGGCGATCTCGCCCATGGCCTCGGGCAGCGGTTTGCCCTGCTCGAGGGTGAGGATCTTGCCGAGGTCCTCCTTGTTGGCGATCATCAGCTCGAACCAGCGGCGCAGGATGTCGGACCGCTCCTTGGCCGTGCGAGCGGCCCAGGCCTTCTGCGCCACTTCGGCGGCGCGGATCGCCTCGCGCGTCTCCTCCACACCCAGCTTCGGCACATATCCGATCACCTCACCGGTCGCGGGGTTGGTGACGGCGATGCCGTTCGTCGCATTGGCCTCGATCCAGCGCTCGCCCACAAGGGCCGCCTGCCGGAAGAGTGTGGGATCCTTGAGCTGCATCTGTTGGAACTCCTCTCTGGTCAGATCGGGAAGCTGGCTGGTGTGGCCGCTGGCGATGGCGTGGCCGCTGGAGATGATTCCGCTCCCCTTTGGCCCGCTTCCTTATACGACGCGCGCCGCGTTGCAACCCCGCACACGCAATCGCGTGTGCGTCCGTTTGCCAGGAAGGCGGGCTCGGCTTTCCTGCGCAGCCTGCAACCGGGAGCGTTGCCAGGTCCAGTTGACGGGTTCGACAGAAACCGTCCGCACCCTTCATTCCGGCCTCAGCACAGATCGCATTCGCCCGGGCGCCTTGCCACCCAAAGACCTGCCGGCGCTCCATGTTCCGGCATGAAACACGGGGAAGCCTGCCCTTCTGCCGGTGGAACACTTGCCGCCCTTCCCTGTTTGGCCGGTAGACCGAACAACAAAGGGAGTCAGTTCATGCACGACCTCACAGGCAGGCGCATCGCCATTCTCGCCACCCACGGCTTTGAACAGTCCGAGCTGGAGGTTCCGCTACATGCGCTCCGCGAGGCGGGTGCCCAGGTCGACGTCGTCTCTCCCGCATCCGGCGAGATCAGGGGCTGGGACAAGAAGGACTGGGGCCGCTCCGTTCCCGTGGACCGCGCGCTGGAAGGTGCTTCCGAGGAAGGCTACGACGCGCTCGTCCTGCCGGGCGGTCAGATGAACCCGGATATCCTCCGCGCCAACAAGCAGGCCGTGGATTTGGTGAGATCCTTTTCTGCCGCCGGAAAACCCATTGCCGCGATCTGCCATGCCCCCTGGCTTCTGGTGGAGGCGGGCCTTGCCTCCGGCCGCCGCCTGACCTCCTACGGATCGATCAAGACGGACGTCATCAATGCTGGCGGCCTTTGGGAAGATTCAGAGGTTGTCGCCGACGAAGGCCTCATCACCAGCCGCAATCCCGGCGACCTTCCGGCGTTCTGCGAAAAGGTGGCGGAAGTGATTGCTGAAGGCGTCCGGGAGCTTTCCTGACACTTCGATGGCAACTTGTAGCCTTCAGAAACATTGCAGTTCCTGAGGTGGCTGCGTCAGCGCGCTGCCCGCTTCCGGGTGGAGAGACAAGCCTCAAGACCGCCTTTCGTCTTCAATTCAGACACCGAAATTTTGGGCTGCCCCGAAAAGCAGCGCCACCAATCCCCGTCTTGCGCGTTTAGTCTGTCAAGGCTTGCGAGAGGTTGCCGCGATGTCAGAGGCTTCGGAGATCAGGGATGGGAAAACGCTGTCGATCGAAATCGATCCTGCCACGCTGGACGCACTCGATCGGCTCATTGATGGTCACACGATCAGCAGCCGCCCCGATGCGATACGGTTCATCCTGAAACGCTGGCTCGAAGAGAACCAGAAGATCGACGTCACCGACCAGGAAGGCACCCGGCCCGAGGACCTCAACGCCAGCAACGACGACTAGATCCGCCGCGCCCGACTTTCCCACGCCAGGAACGCTCGATCTTGCCTGCCAGGCTTGCGCCTTTGAGCAGGACGATGGAAGGCTGGATCACTTCGAACAGTGTCACGAAAAGAACCGGGGCCGCGCGGGCCCCGGAGCATGAAACTCTTCTCGGGCGGCGGCTATCACGCCGCAGCCTGGGCGCTTTCCTCGAGGCCCGCGGCCACCACGGAAACGCGAAAGCGGCCTTCCAGCTTGTCGTCGAATATGGCGCCAACGATGATGTCCGCGTCGTCGCCAATCTCCTCGCGAATGCGGGTCGCGGCCTCGTCCACCTCGAACAGGGTCATGTCATGACCGCCGGAGATAGAAATCAGCACGCCCTTGGCGCCGGCGATGCTGTTGTCGTCGAGCAGCGGGTTGGAGATGGCGATGTCGGCGGCAATGCGCGCGCGGCCCTCGCCCGCGGCCTCGCCCGTGCCCATCATCGCGCGGCCCATGCCCTTCATCACCGTGCGGACGTCGGCGAAGTCGAGGTTGATGAGGCCCTCCTTCACGATCAGGTCGGTGATGCAGCCCACGCCCGCGTAGAGCACGCGGTCGGCCATCTGGAACGCCTCGGCAAAGGTGGTCTTCTCGTCCGCCACGCGGAACAGGTTCTGGTTGGGGATAACGATCACCGTGTCGGCTGCCTCGCGCAGTTCCGCAATGCCCTGCTCGGCCATGCGCATGCGGCGGGAGCCCTCGAACAGAAACGGCTTGGTGACGACCGCGATGGTGAGAATGCCCGCCTCGCGGGCCGCCCGTGCGATCACCGGAGCCGCGCCCGTGCCCGTGCCGCCGCCCATGCCCGCCGTGATGAAGCACATGTGCGTGCCGGACAGGTGGTCCATGATCTCGTGGATGGATTCCTCGGCTGCCGCGCGGCCCACCTCGGGCAGCGAGCCGGCGCCCAGTCCCTGGGTGAGGTTCACGCCCATCTGGATGACGCGCTCGGCCTTCGACATCATCAGGGCTTGGGCGTCGGTGTTGGCGACCAGGAACTCCGTTCCCTCGAGCCCCTGGGCGATCATGTTGTTGACGGCATTTCCGCCGCCGCCGCCAACACCTAGGACTGCAAGACGTGGCCTCAAAACCTGAGTCTCACCGGGCACTACGACCATCATAACCTCTTCTGCCACATACGCAGCGAATCACCCGCCCCAGGCCAAATGAATCAGAGAGCGGACGCGCCTGCAACGCCGTGCGCGCCTCGTCTCCGCCAAATGAGCTTGCTTAACCTGAACGAGGTCAGTTAGTTTCACTTTTATAACAGGCCCGTGTGCCAGCGCCATGCACAAAGGTCAAGTCAACTCCTGGCAAGGATGGTCCAATGAGTGAGATCGCCGTCAAGTCTCCCCTGCAATATCTCGATCTTGCAATGGGCAAGTTGCGAGATCTTGGCCTGGTGCAGGAAAAGCCCAGCGAAGCTTCGCCGATCGTTGGCCTGCTCAAGAAGATTGCCGACATCGAGCCCGAGAAGATCGCCATCATCACCCGCACGCTTCAGCAGATGAGCATCTTCAACGAGGTGGTGCGCGAGCAGGTGGCGGAGATGTCCATCAGCAACCGCTACGAGCAGATCACCCGCGCCTTCGATTCCATCCGCGATGATGCCAAGATGCTGGTGGACCAGCTCGAGGACGGCAGGATCGACCTGTTCGAGCGCGCCACCAACGCATGGATGAAGATTTCCCGCGGCGACATCGCCACCCGCTTCGACGACATCAAGAAAACCTATCTCGAGGTCTCCCGCGACACCAAGGCCAACATCGAGCGCGAGCAGACCATCCTGGAGGCTTATCGCGACTTCCGCGGCGCCCTGAAGCATGGCGAGGTGGCCGCGCTCGAGATCTTGAAGATGGCTGAGGCCAAGCTCAACGAAGCCAAGGAGGCCCTGCAGAGGGCGGCCGAGGCCGTTGCCTCCTTCCCGGCCGATGGCGAGGTTGCCGAGCGCGCAAAGCTGGAGCTCGTGCGTGACGAGCACCTGCGCCGCGTGCAGTTCGAGGAGGGCCGCTACCAGGTCGCCAAGGACCTCGCCGACAACATGACCATCAGCTACAACACCTCGGAAGTGGTGATGGCGCGCCTTCTGCAGACGATGAACGCAAAGGAGCGCGTCTATCAGCAGGCGGTGTCCTTCTTCTCCACCAACGAGTCCGTGCTGACCGCCCTGAAGGCCTCCTTCACCGGCCTGTTCGGCCTGCACGAGGCGACCCAGACGCTCAACGAGATGAAGGAAGGCGTTTCCAAGTCGCTCGAGACGCTGGCCGAGATCGGCGGCAAGGTCCAGGAAGAGGCGCTCAAGGCGGGTTACGGACCGACCGTTCGCGCCGATGCGGTCAAGAAGCTGGTGGACAGCGTCGTCAACTTCCAGACCCGCTCCGCCCAGATCATTTCCGAGATGCGCGATCTCGCCACCCGCAACAGCGCCGAGATCCGCGATGCGGTCGAGGACGGCAAGAAGCGCATGGCGCAGCTCGCTGCGGAAGGTAACGCGCTGGTGCTTGCGGAGAAGTGACGCGCTTCGCGGGATCTGATCCATGAGCGACACGGCTGCCCCCGCCTCCCCTGCCCCGTCCCCGTCGGCAGGGCCGGCCTTGGACGAACTTATGCTGGCGATGGATGTGGTGGACACGCTCCGCCACCAGGAGGCCGTCGCCCTGCGCGAGCTGGCGCAGGACGGCCGCGACGAGAACCTGAAGGAGCGCCTGCGCTCCATCTACGAGAGCCAGGGGCTTGAGGTCTCCGACCGCATCCTCGATGAGGGCATCCGGGCCCGGCGGGAGAGCCGTTTCACCTACACGCCGACGCCCCCGAGCTTCAAGCGCACGCTGGCGGGCCTCTGGGGCCGCCGCGGCACCATCGGCAAGGTGGTCGCGGTCGTCGTCCTGCTGGCCGCGGCCTGGATCGGCTGGAACGCCTGGCAGGGGTATCAGGCAGAGCAGGCCGCCATTGCCGCCCAGCGAGAGCTCACCGAAGTTCTGCCCAACCGGATTGCGGCGGCGGCCGATGCGGCGCTCGGCGAGGCGAAAACCGACGACGCGCGTGAGCGTGCCGAACAGCTGCACGCCGATGCACTCGCTGCTCTCTCGCGAGGCGATGCCGAGGCCGCCCGCGCCGGCGTCATCGCGCTGAACCGCCTGGCCGACGCGCTGCGCGAGACCTACGTGCTGCGCATCGTCAGCCGCCCCGGCGAGATGAGCGGCGTCTACCGCATCCCGGACATCAACTCCGACGCCCGCAACTACTATCTTGTCGTCGAGGCGGTGAAGCCTGACGGCACCCTCCTCTCGCTCCCGGTCACCAGCGAGGAGGACGGCAAGACAAAGGTGGTCTCCAAGTGGGCCGTCCGCGTGCCGAAGCAGACCTACGACGCGGTCGCGCGCGACAAGACCGACGACGGCATCATCCAGAATAACATTCTTGGCGAGAAGCAGCGCGGCAGCCTGGAGCCCACCTGGCGCATGAATGTGATGGGCGGAGCCATAACCGAGTGGTAGCGGACAGATGATCAGCGCGGCGAACACGCTCAGCACAATTGAACAGGCGATGTACAAGGTCCGCCAGGACGAGGAGAATCTGCACCGCGTCGTCGAGGCCGCGACCGAGGAGATGACCCGGTTGCGCGCCGAGCAGGCCGAGCTCTACCGCGCCTTGGCGAAGATCCGCATGCAGGCGCTGCGCGACGACCAGATCCTAGGCACGCTTGACGATGCAGAGCGCAGGGCGCTTGCGGCAATCGAACGGCAGAAGCAGCGCCTGGCCGATCTTGAAAACCGCCAGAAGAAACTGTTGGCCACATTGCAGGAACGCCGTGCCCGCCGCGAGGAACTTGCGGCAGCCGTCACGGCGGCCGCCGACGCCATCGCCACCCGTACCGAGGCCACCCAGCGCCGCGTGGCGGATGAGGTGGAGTGGCAGGCGCTCAGCGCGAAGGTCGACAGCCTCGAGGCCCAGGCTGCAGCGGCCGACGAGAAGGCAACCCAGTCCGAGGCCGACCGCGACGCCAAGTCCAAGCCCTATCACGACGATCCGCTGTTCATGTATCTCTGGAACAGCGGCTACGGCACGTCCGCCTATCGCGGCGGTCCCATCGCGCGCATGGGCGACAATTTCGTTGCCCGCGTGGTTCAGTACGAGCAGGCGCGCCAGAACTACTATGCGCTGACCGAGATTCCGAAGCGTCTACGCGCCCATGCCGAGCGCCTGAAGGAAGATGTCGCTGCCGCCGAGGCCGAGCTGGTAGCCTACGAGCGCAGGGCGCTTGAGCAGGATGGCATCGCCGCGCTGGAACAGGCGCACGAGCAGGCCGTGGCCGCCCTCGAAGGGCATGACCGGGAAGTGGCTGAGCTGGAGGAAGAACTGGCTTCGCTCGACCGCGAGCGCGCCGCACTCATGGACGACACGTCGGAACAGGGTCTCGGCGGTGCCGTGGCCGAGCTTGCGGCGGCGCTGCAGCGCGACGATCTCCGCGTGCTCCTGCGCGAGGCGATGGAAACGCCCACGCCGGAGGACGAGCGCATCGTCCAGAAGCTGCAGGTCATCGCCACCCGCCTCGACCAGCTTCAGGCTGAGGCGGACCAGGCCCGCCACACGATGCTCATGCTGGCCAAACGCCGCGCGGAGCTGGAACGCGCAAGCCAGGACTTCCGCCGCTCCGGCTATGAGCGCGGCGGCGGCACCTTCGTCAATGACAAGCTGATCGGCGATATCATCGGCGGCATCATCGGCGGTGTCCTGTCGTCGAAGGAGTTGCGGGATGCGCTGCGCAGCGGCTACCGTCCGAGCAGCGGCTCTTCCCGTCCTGCACGTCGATCGAGCGGCAGCGTGTTTGGCGGTTCGCGCGGCGGCTTTGGTGGAGGTTTTGGCGGTGGTGGCGGTTCCCGCGGCGGCGGTGGCGGAGGCTTCAGGACCGGGGGCGGTTTCTAGCCCGGCGGGATGTGACCTGTACCTACCGGAAGTCGACCGGATGACGGTCCCCGGACCTCATCCTGAGCTAGTCGAAGGATGAGCCCTTCGAAAGACGAGGGCAGATGACACCGTATGCTTTTTCCCTTCGACCTTGGGCAGGCTTAGCCTGAAGGCGGAGGAACGCACTTCGGGATTCCGGCAGACCCTGATGCCTACCGCCGTCTTCACTCGTGCACCACGACCGTGAAGCCCTCGAACTGCGGGGCGCCCTTGTAGAGGGCCTTGTGCTGACCGGCATTCCTGTGCGCGGCGCGGAAATTCTCCGAGCGCGTCCAGTTGATGAAATCCTGCTCGCTCGTCCAGATCGAGTGGGAAGCGTAGAGCGTGTAACCCTCTTCTTCGTTGCGCGGTCCGCGCAGCAGGCTGAAAGAGACGAAGCCCGGCATCTCGCGAAGCCTCGTTTCCCGGTTCTTCCAGACCTTCTCGAAGGCTTCCTCCTGCCCTGCCGCCACCTTGAAGCGATTCATCGCAATGAACTGGCTCATACTCCCGCTCCCTTCTTCCCGCTGTAAAGACGGACTCCGCCGCCGGGATGATAGCGCAATTTCCCGCAGCCCAACCGTCTGCTCTGCATGGAACCCGCGCAACCGCAGCAAAACGGGCGACGCGGCCCTGCGTTGAACCTGCCCGCATGCCCCTCCGATCCGGCGCTCCTGCAGCACCCCGGCGACGGCCTTGCGCCACATGCGCGAACATGAGGCATCTTGCACTCAAGAAGCTTCTTGCGCTGCGAGATATGATATTTATCGTAGCCACGCCAGCGGACTGGGAGGAGGATGGAATTCCCGTTCTGGAGGATGGACCTGCGGTCGGCTTCCAAACGGGTGGAGTCCTGCCGGTACTCGCAGGCGCAAGGAGGGGCGGCGGTTCGTTCATGTTTCGCCAGTGTTGCGTCTCATCAGGCAAGACAATGCCGGACAGAATGCTAAGATCGCCCCGAAATAACTATGTGAGTGCTTGGTTGTGGAACTGATATGACGAGCAAAACCCAATTTGACTGGGCGGATCCGTTTCGCCTCGATACCCAACTGACGGAAGAGGAACGCATGCTGCGGGACGCGGCGGCGAAATTCGCGGCTGACCGCCTGGCTCCCCGCGTCGAAAAGGCTTATCTGGAGGAGACCACCGATCCGGAAATCTTCCGCGAGATGGGTGAGGCCGGCCTTCTGGGCGTGACCATTCCGGAGGAATACGGCGGCCTGGGCGCCGGTTACGTGTCCTATGGACTGGTCGCCCGCGAGATCGAGCGTGTCGATTCGGGTTACCGCTCGATGATGAGTGTCCAGTCCTCGCTCGTCATGCACCCGATCTATGCCTTCGGCAGCGAGGAGCAGCGCAAGCGCTACCTACCAAAGCTTGCCACGGGCGAGTTCATCGGCTGCTTTGGCCTGACCGAGCCGGACACAGGCTCTGATCCTGGCAGCATGCGGACCCGTGCCACGAAGATCGACGGCGGCTACCGCCTCAACGGCAGCAAGATGTGGATTTCCAACGCCCCGATCGCCGACGTGTTCGTCGTCTGGGCGAAGTCGGACGCCCATGACGGCAAGATCCGCGGCTTCGTTCTGGAGAAGGGCTTGAAGGGCCTCAGTGCGCCCAAGATCGAAGGCAAGCTCTCGCTGCGCGCCTCGATCACCGGCGAGATCGTGCTCGACAATGTCGAGGTCGGCGAGGATGCGCTGCTTCCGGGTGTCGAGGGCCTGCGCGGTCCGTTCGAGTGCCTGAACCGCGCCCGCTACGGCATTGCCTGGGGCGTCATGGGCGCCGCTGAGGACTGCTGGTTCCAGGCCCGCCAGTACGGCCTCGACCGCAAGCAGTTCGGCCGCCCGCTCGCCGCGACCCAGCTTCACCAGAAGAAGCTCGCCGACATGCAGACCGAGATCGCCCTTGGTTTGCAGGCTACGCTTCGTGTGGGGCGCCTGATGGAGGAAGGTGCCTGGGCGCCCGAGATGATCTCCCTCATCAAGCGCAACAACTGCGGCAAGGCCCTGGACATCGCCCGCATGGCCCGCGACATGCACGGTGGCAACGGCATCCAGATCGGCTACCGCGTCATGCGCCATGCGCAGAACCTGGAAACCGTCAACACCTACGAGGGCACGCACGACATCCACGCCTTGATCCTGGGCCGAGCCCAGACGGGGCTTCAGGCGTTCTTCTGATCGGACCGGACATCCTTTCAAGGTAAGAAAGGGCCGGGAGCGTTCGCGCTTCCGGCCCCTTGCCTTTCAGCGTTCCCGCAGCGCCTCCCGCGCCTTGTTGAACGGCTTCACCAGATATTGAAACAGGGTCTTGGAGCCGGTGTGAATGTCGACCGCCGCGATCATGCCCGGCACGATCGGGAACTTCTCTCCGGCCTTGTTCTCCAGGGCATCGGAAATGGTCTGGATGAACACCCGGTAGTATTGGACATTGGGATTCGCCTCGTCCCGCATCGTGTCGGGCGATATACTCTTCACTTCGCCGTCGAGGTCACCGAAAATGGCGGGGTCATAGGCCGTGATCTTCACGTTCGCCTTCTGCCCGGGCCTGATGTAGGCAATGTCCCGTGGCGAGACCCGCGCCTCCACGATCAGCTGGTCGTCCAGGGGAATGATGCTCATCAGCCTGCCATTGGGCGGCACCACACCCCCGATCGTCGTCACCGCGATATCCTGCACGACACCCCTGACCGGCGACTTGAGGGTAAGGCGTGACAGCATGTCGGATCGTCCGCGCACCACCGACGACAGCGAAGCGATGTCCGCATTGGCCTTCGCCAGTTCCTCCCGCGCCCGCACCAGATAGTTGGACTCGATGTCCCAGCGCTTGAGCCGCAGGTCCGCCAGCTGCTTCTTGAGCCTGATCACCTCGAAATTGCTGGCGGCTCCCTGTTTCGTGAGCTTCTCGTTGACGGCGAGCTCGTGCGAGGTCAGCGCGATGGTTTCATCGAGGAACTTGATCTCTTCCTGCAGGTCCCTGCGGCGTGCCTCGAAGAGTTTCATCTCGGCGGCAATCAGGTCCGGATAGGCTTCCAGCTCCGTCGGAAACCTGGGCTCGCCGCCGTTCACCTCCGCAGTCAACCGCGCTCCGCTGGCGAGCGCCGCCCGGTATCTCGCCGCCGTTTCCTCGACGCTCGACTCCGTCGTCGTCGGATCCAGCTGGGCAAGCACCTGCCCGGGTTCGACCAGTTCGTTCTCATGCACGTAGAGTTCTGCCAGCACCCCACCCTGAAGGGACTGGATGATCTGCGCCTGGCTGCTCGGCACCACCCTGCCGGGCGCAGTCGATACCTCGTCCAGTTCCGCGAACCATGACCAGCAGACGAAGGTCGCCAGGCATAGCCCGACAAGCATGACGAAACGGCGGGCTCGCCTGACTTTCTCGGTATCGTTTTCCTCGAAGCTCCAGGTGGGAGCGTCCAATCCGTGCGCGGCCATATGCTTTCCCGTATCCTTGTCCGAAAACCAAATCAGGCGGAGGCTGGCCGCACCATGCGTGCCGGTCCGCCGGCGAGCAACGCCAAGGCCTCGTCCCTCTCGCAGTCCACCACGACCTTGCCGCCATCGATCACGACGATCCGCTGGACCAGCTCGAGCACTCTGGTGCGATGCGTCGTGACGATCAGCGTGCGCCCGGCGACCCAGGAACCGAAATGCTGCACGAACTGCCGCTCCGCGAATTCATCGAGGGCGGCCGTCGGCTCGTCGAGAAGGACCACCGACGGATCCCGCAGGATGAGCCGCGCGAGCAGGATCGCCTGCTTTTGCCCGGACGAAAGGCCGATGCCTCCCTCATGGATGGGATAATCCAGCCCCTTCGGTAGCTGCCGCACGAAGGCATCCGCGCCTGAAATCTCCAGTGCTTCCTGGATGCGCTCCGGTCGCGCGGCCGGGGCGCCCAACATGACGTTGTCGCGCAGGGTGCCGTGGAACAGCCTCGAGTTCTGCGTCAGCAGTCCGACGTCGCGGCGCACGTCGGCGGGGTCGATGTGATGCAGCGCCAGGTCGTCGAGCAGGACTTCTCCCTCGAACGGCCTGAGCAGCCCGGCCATAGCCTGCAGCAGCGTCGACTTGCCCGCTCCGCTCTTGCCAAGCACGGCAATCCGCTCGCCCGGCTCGACCTTGAGCTCCTCCACCTCAAGGGCGGTAGGCAGCTTCTCGCCGTGGCGGAACTTCGCCTGGCAGAGAGCATAGCGCCCGGCCACCCGCGGCACCTCGATACGGTGTTCGTCTTCCGGGTTGTCCACCGGCATTTGCATGAGCTTGTCGAGGCCCTGCTTGGCGATCTTTGCCTGCTGCAACCGACCCAGCACCTGCGTGAGCTGGCTCATGGGCGCCAACATGCGCGATCCGAGGATGGAAGCACCCACGAGCGAACCGGTGGTTATCTCTCCCTTGATGACGAGCGGAGCGCCGGTGAAGACGGTCAGCGCATAGACGCTGAGCTGCACGTTCTGCGTCCACACGTTGAGACCGTTGGTGAGCGCGCGCAGCTTGAGCTGCGCCGCCCCGGCCACCGCCGTGAAGTTGTTCCACAGCGTCTGGAAGCGGTGCTCCGCCTGCATCATCTTGATGTCCTCTAGCCCCTGCACGGCCTCCACCAGCATGCCGCTGCGCAGGGAGGATTCGCGCATGGCCTCGTTGGCATGAGCGCGCAGCCGCCGTTGCAGCAGAACGCCCGGCAGCACCAGCAGGACCAGAGCCGCGATGGGAATGGCGACCAGCTTGCCCGCGATGGTCCAGTAGAGGCAGAGGAACAGCAGGAAAAACGGCATGTCCGCCAGCGCTGCAACCACCGTCGATGTCAGGATCTCGCGCACCTGCTCGATGTCACGGATCTGCGCTATGTAGGTTCCGGTGGAAACGGGCCTCGCATCGTTGCGCACCCTCAGCGCATGCCCGAACACCATGTCGGAGATCTGAAGATCGGCGCGCTTGCCCACGATGTCGATGATCGCCATGCGACTGCGGCGGATCAGGAAGTCGAAGACCACGCAGATCGTCACGCCCGTGAACAGAACGAACAGGGTGTGGAAGGATTGCGCCGGGATGACGCGGTCGTAGACTTGCATGGAAAAGATGATACCGGCCAGCCCGAGCGTGTTCGCGACCAGCGAAGCCAGGAAGACGCAGGAATAGGCCCGCCAGTCGTTCAGAATGATCCGCCGCAGCCAGTCCACCCGGTAGGGTTTGATATAGGCATCAATGCGCGCATCCGGCACCGCCCGCGCCGGCCTTGCCAGCACCACGCGGGTAGCCTGACTTTGCAGCTCGTCCAGAGGCACGGGCTGTTCCAGCCCCTGCTCGCCGGCGAAGATCACGCTTGCGATGCCCTCCTTGGATATCGCCTTGATGACGGCAATGCTGCCATCATCCAGCTCCACGACAACGGGCAACTGCCAGTGGCTGAACCCCGACAGATCCGGCTCGACGAAGCGTAGCCGCAGGCCCAGGTTCCGCCCGATGAGGGAGATCCGCGCCTCCGCGGCGGTTGCCGTATCCGCCAGCGCCGCGATCCTCGCGCTTTCCAGCGACGTGGCGATCCGGTAATGCACCGCCACATACCGCAGGCATTCGATCCATGGGTCGGACGGAAAGGGCTTGCCCTGTTCGGTTTCAGGCTGCTCCCCAGTGATGGCAAGTTCGACCGACATCGTTACTTTGCTCCCAAGCGGCGGGCCAGAACCTCGTCGACGCCGAAGCGCTCCCGCAGTTTTCCAGAGTGGAAGAGACAGTTGACGTAGAGGCGATGCAGATCATGCTCGGCGTTGGTGGCTAGCACCTCTGCCTCGTAAAGCTCCTGTTCGGCATCCAGGACGTTCAGGATTGTCCGGGTCCCCAGGTCGACATATTGCATCTCGTAGAGGTCCCGGGCCTTCTTCATGATGTCCGCACGCCGCATCAGCGTCGCTCGCAGATCCCGGATCGGTTCGACCTGCTGTCGCGCGGCTTCATACTTTTCCCAAGCCAACACACGCGCGCGCTGCAGGGCCGCTTCAGCTTCCTGAAGGACGAAACCGGCGGACTGGACGCGGTTGAGCGCCGCACTGCCCTGCAAGGTTGGCGAAGTCACGTGCAGGCCGACGTTGTAATGGAGCGGGTCATCCGCCTCGGCCGTTTCGATCGCATAGGAAGCACCTGCCTCAAGCGCCACGGTGGGCAGCATCTCGACGCGGGCGCTCTCGACCTTCGCCCTCGCGCGCTCGACTTCGGCGTGCGCCATCTGCACCTCCGCGACGGCGGCCCATTGCGGCTCGGGCAGATTGCAGGCGCCAAGCAGCCATTCCGGCACGCCGCGCCCGACATCGGAGACTCGTCCGGCGAGATTGGCGAGATTGGCGAGTTGCTGCCTGTGCCTGGCCTCAAACTGCAGCCGCGAAGCGCGTGCCGATTCCAGGCGGGATAGCGCTTGCACCCGGTCGGACTCGGCGCTCGCACCGCTCTCATGCCGGTCACCCACCAGTCCTACGATGGCCTCCACACGCCCGATCCGTCGCGTCGCCAATTCCATCAGGTTGCGGTTGCGCTGCGCCTCGACGACCGCCAGTGCCGTGTCATGGGCAAGGCTGTCCGCCTTGGAGATCAGACGGACACGGCTCAGTTCCTCGTCCGCCAGGCCTTCCCGGACGGACCGGTCGACCTTTCCGAAGTCGAAAAGCATCTGCTGGGCAGCCACGTGAAGCTTCGGACCCGGGCCGGTCTGCGTATCCCCACCCGCAATCGGAGTTGCCCGGATGCTGGCCTTCACGCCCGGCAGATAGCCGGCGCGGGCCTCCGATACCCTGGCCTGGCGATCCTTCACCCGGTTTGCGGCTTCGTCGATGGACGGATGCCATTCCACGGCCTGACGGACCAGCCGTTCCATCGAGGAACCTTCGGCCTGCATCCGAGCGACCGGCATCGTCCTGTCCGGGGTCGCGGATACCGCAGTCTGGCCCCGCGATGCCGGGATCTGGCGGGAGGCCGCCGGCGTGCTCTCCGCTCCTCCGCTACTGCCGCGCGAAACGCAGGCGACTAGCCCAAAAGAGGCCAGGAGAAGAACAATTTGGACCAATCTCAATAAACGCACTCTCTTATAAGAAAAGTAAATTCTAAGAAACAATTTCAAATGCAAAGGAATCAAACGCTTGAAACACTAATTCCATTTATTGATTGGAAATTCTATTACAACTTATCACAGTAATTTTATTATAGTCTGCAGTGGCGAGATATTCCCCGTTGTCAGGCTAACCGGCACAAACTCGCTCCCAGTTGTTACAAAGTCACAAGCTCTGCGAGGCGTTCGCATCCATGTGGGACACTGTCGGCATGCTGCCGCTTCGCGGCCCGGTTCGGCCGCCGGACATCCGAAATGTATCGCTTTGCTCTCGCATGCGGCGGACGTCCAGCACCTCGGAGAACGCCTTCCACCGATGGTTGAACACATCTTCATGATTAGTGACCGGCATAATGCATAATTTTTCGCTATAAGTCCTTGGCTGGCCAATTTGCCGCAGGCAATCTTCGGGCGGGTAGGATGGGAAGGGCGGAGCCATGCACGAACGACTCACCCAACTGCATGTCGCACTTCGGGGCTTTGGGGAAGCTGGCTCCGCCTTTGCTTCAGGATGGAACCGAAGCAGCATCGCCTCGGTTTCCGCTTTCGACGAGAAGGTCAATCTGCCCGACGAGCGCTCCGCACTGGAAGCGCGCTTCAGGCAGCATCGCGTGACGGGATGCGAAGACGAGGCGTCGGCTTTCCGCGACGCCGATCTCATCTTCAGTCTCGTCTACGCGGATCGCGCCCTGGAAGCAGCAACCGCTACAGCCCGCCATCTGAAGGCCGGGGCCCTTTATCTGGATGGAAACTCCTGCTCGCCGCAGACCAAGGCGCGAGCCGCGGAGTCCGTGACAGCCGCGGGCGGCCACTACGTCGACATGGCGATCATGGCACCCGTTCTTCCCAGGCGGGAGAAGACGCCGGTCCTGCTTTCGGGGCCGTTGGCAGACAAGGCCTGTGACCTCCTGCGAAACCTCGGCATGCAGGCGCGTGTCGTTGGTATCAGGGTTGGCGCCGCCTCAGCCATCAAGCTTACGCGCTCCATCATGATCAAAGGCATGGAGGCACTGTTTGCCGAATGTTTCCTTACCGCCCGCCTGAATGGCGTCGAGGATGAGGTTCTTGCATCCCTTGAGGAGAGCGATCCCGACATCCAGTGGCGCAAGCGGCGTGACTACTGCATGGAGCGCATGACGGTTCACGGCCGCCGCCGTGCCGCCGAAATGCGCGAAGCGGCGAGCATGGTCGCAGAGCTCGGCCTGCCGAATGACATGGCAGCCAGCACCGCCCTCTGGCAACAGCGCCTGGGCGACCTCCTTCTTCCCGCACGAGAGATTTCCGATGTGCTGGAAGCTCTGCTCAAGCCGGGAGAAAAGTTACCTTGATCAAGTTCGAGCACAATCTGCGTCATCTGCGGGTTCTTCTCAGCGTTGTGGACACAGGGTCGGTCACCAAGGCATCCATCGCCTGCAATGTCTCCCAGCCGGCGGTGACCCAGACCCTCCAGAAGCTGGAGCGCCAGTTCGGCACCACCCTTTTCGAGCGCACCAACCAGGGCGTCTTTCCCAACATGCTGGCCCAGCTGCTGGCCGAGCGCGTTCGCCGCGCCTTTCAGCTCCTGGACAGTGCGGTTGAGCAGATTTCGTCCCGCGGTCCCCTGACGGCCACCACGGCCAAGCTGCGCGCGCTGATCGCGCTGGCCGACAGCGAGAATCTGTCCATTGCCGCGCGCAGCCTCGGCATCGCCCAGCCCACCATCCACCGCGCCATGACGGAGCTTGAAAGCGAGGTGGGCCGTGAGCTTTTCCGCCGCACGCAATACGGCAGCACACTCACCCGCGCGGGCCAGCTTCTGGCGAACGCCGCCCAGCTGGCCTTTGCGGAACTGGCCCAGGCGGAGATGGAGCTTTCCGAAAGCATTGGACGCGGCCAGTTCAGCATTACCCTCGGCGGCATGCCGCTTTCCCGCTCATACATCCTTCCCAAGGCCATAGCGATATTCCACGAGCACCATCCCAATGTCCGGATCCGCGTGGTCGAGGGCCCCTACGAAACCCTGCTTTCCGGACTGCGCCGGGGCACGATCGACTTCCTGCTGGGTGCCCTGCGCAACCCACCGCCGATCGACGATATCGTCCAGGAGCATCTTTTCCACGATGAGCTGGTGATCGTGTCGGGACCGGACCATCCCCTCGCGAAAACCGCCGCGCCCGATCTCCAGTCTGTCTTGCGCGACTATACGTGGATCCTGCCGTTGCCGGACACGCCCGCTCGCCGCCACTTCAATGCCTTCGCGGCCCTGCACGGCGTCGCGGAGCTTCAGTGCCTGGTGGAAACGGGATCCATGGTCCTGATGCGTGAATTGCTGGACAATGGTCCCTATCTGGGCTGCATTTCTAGGCTCCAGGTCGAAGAGGAAATCGCCAAGGGCCTGCTTCATCCGCTGCCGTTCCAGCTCGCCCAGAGCCGCCGGCCCATTGGCATCACCACCCGCGATCGCTGGAAACCGACCCGAACGCAGGCGGCGCTGCTTGATATCATCAGGGAAATCTTCTCTTCCTCCCGCGACCTGCGGGAAGCCCGGAGGGCATGACCGCCCCCTCCTCATGAAGTCTCATACCGTCAGATGAACGCCTATCGCATGATGAACTTCCACACCACCTGACGAGCCTGAAGAATTGAAGCCGCCGTCCTGCGGGCAAAGCAACCCAGGGCAGGCGTAGGGCTTACCGATCTGTCCGATCTGACCGGGCTTTCCCCATTCTGCAAACCATCCTCCGGGCGGAGTTTCGGATCAGCGGCCGTGGATCCCCACCCGTTTCGGGTGGGGATCCGGTCCCCCCCTGATAAACCGCCGCAACGGATCAAACCATCCCTACACTTGGGATCGCGCACCGGCCCATCCCGCGCCCCCGCCCACAGCAGGCAGCAAGCTTGAGGCATTCCGGCAAACGGATCCCACCCGTGCCCCGACAAGACTTCATTCTTTTGCAGCCTTGGCAGAAACCCGGATCAGCCTCTGCAGCAACCGTCAAAACACAACACCGTCCATCAGCTTGCGGGCCGTGCGAAGCACGCCGGCTGTCAGCAGGTTTCCAGCCTCGTCCACATTCGCAATCACGGTAAACTCGCCCGTCGGATGCTCGATGGACATGGCCTTCTCCTGGCCCTCCGGCACCACCGCATATTTCGCGGCCGGCCCCTCCGGCAGCAGGCAGGCGCTGGCGACCGACACCGCCCCCAGCACGCCGATCGCATCGTGGCACCGGTGCGGGATGAATGTGCGCGTGGAGATCGCGCCGCCGTTCCGCGCTGGACTCACCAGCGTCATTTTCGGCACTGAAGTGTCACGCACGTTGCCCAGGTTCATCAGCGGTCCGGCAGCGAGCCGCACCTCCTCGAGCCGGGCGCGCAGTTCCGCGTTGGCCTCCAGTTCCGCCGGCGTTTCCTGGCCCGTGAGGCCGAAATCCGCCGCATCGAGGATCACGCAGGGCATGCCGTTGTCGATCATCGTGACCCGCAGGCCCGCCACCTCGTCCACCGCGTTGCCGGTGGGCAGCAGCGCGCCGCAACTCGATCCCGCCGTATCCTTGAACACGATCGTGACGGGGGCCGCAGTGCCCGGCACACCGTCAATCCGCGCATCGCCGTCATAGCGGACCTTGCCGCCCGGCGTCTGAACCGTCGCGATGGCAATCTGGCCCGTGTTTTCCATATAGATGCGCACCTCGGTCCGGTCGCCCGCCGGCTTCACCAGCCCCCGCTCAATGGCGAACGGCCCGACCCCGGCGAGAATGTTTCCGCAGTTCTGCCTGTCGGTCACAACCGGCCGGTCCACGAACACCTGCAGGAACAGGTAGTCGACGTCGACCCCCTCGCGCGTCGAGGGTTTCACCACCGCAACCTTGGAGGTGAGCGGGTTGCCCCCGCCCATGCCGTCGATCTGGCGTGGATCGGGCGACCCCATGATGCGCAGGAGCAGCGCGTCCCGCTCTTCCACGCTTCCCGGCAGGTCAGACGCGAGGAAATAGCCGCCCTTCGACGTGCCGCCCCGCATCCACATGACCCGCGTGCCGTCAGACATAGCGCAGACCCTTGGCCTTCAGCTTCTCGCGCATGTTGTAGATGTCGAGGCCGAGCTCTCCAGCAGCGAGCCGCCTGCGCTTCTCCTCCTCGGCCGCGACCCGCGCCTCGGCCTTTTCCGCCACGGCTTCGGCCTCTTCGCGTCGGACCACGCACACACCGTCATCGTCGGCGACGATCACGTCGCCCGGGTTGACCAGGGCACCCGCGCAGATGACCGGCACGTTTACCGAGCCCAGCGTCTCCTTGACTGTCCCCTGCGCGAAGATCGCCTTGGACCAGACGGGAAACTGCATCTCCGTGAGATCGGCAACATCGCGCACGCCCGCATCCACGACGAGGCCCTTGCAGCCCCTAGCCCGCGCCGAGGTGGCCAGCAGATCGCCGAAATATCCATCCTCGCAGGGACTGGTGGGGGCGAGCACCAGAATGTCGCCCTCCCTGATCTGCTCGATGGCCACATGCACCATCCAGTTGTCTCCGGGCAGCGCGGAGATGGTGACGGCCGATGCCGCCAGCCGCGCACCGCGATAGATCGGGCGCATGTAGCTCGCCATCAGGCCCTTGCGCCCCTGCGCCTCATGCACGGTCGCCACGCCGCAGGCCGCAAGCCGCTCGATCACCGACCTCTCGGCCCGCTCGATGTTCTGAACGACGATTCCGCTCATCACAGCTCATCCACGGTTCGCGGGAACACCGACTGGAACCCTTCGGCATATTTTGCCGGGCGTCCCCCCGCCTGCCCGCCGGAATTGCGCATGAACTGGTTGGCCCGGTTCTCGGCCACGTTCTTGTAGTAGGTCCAGAGGTGCTCCTGCCCTTCCATACACTGGATGGCGGCCCACTTCTTGTCCCACACGGGCGTGATGTCGAGCAGCACGTCCGGTCGCCATTTCATCTGCTCGGTCTGGTGCGGCTCGAACATGTAGACCTGCGGCGCGCCGAGGATCTTCTCGCCGGGATTGTGGCCCCAGGCCTGCGCCACGGCGCGGCATTCGAGCGTCCATTGCTGCACGTACATGTGGTCGGGATTGTAGGGATCATACTGCGAGTGCGACAGGATGAAGGCCGGCTGCACCTTCCGCATCACGTCGACGAGACGGAACTTTGCCTCGCGGTCCATTTCCAACGGATAGTCGCCGAGGTCGAAGAACTGGATGTCGTGAACGTCCAATGCCTTCGCCGCGTTTTCCGCCTCCCTGCGCCGCTCGGCCTTGACCTTGTCAAGCGTCATGCCGGGCGTCTTCCAGAGCTTGGCGCTTTCGCCGCGCTCGCCGAAGGACAGACACACGACGGTGACCTCATACCCCTTCGCGGCGTGCAGGGCGATCGCTCCACCGCATCGCCAGACGAAGTCCGCTGAATGTGCGCTGATGACCAAAGCTGTCTTGTTCGTCATGGGAAAGTCCTGTTCCGCTAGGGGGAGGACCCGGGGCGTTCAAGGTGCCCCGCGTCTGACGCATCGGGCCCGAAACTGTCACGCTCTGGCCCGGAATCCAAATTGGAAAAGCAGGCTGACCTATAAGCAGGCGCTATAGCCATGGCTTCCTCCGCCTGCTCGCGCCCGTGACGGCGGCGCTCATGCCGCTTTCAGTTGTAGTGACAAAGATTATCTCAACCGGTTGGAGGGTTTCACGCAACCAGTTGCAGACGTTGGAAAACAGACATCTGGCCGTTCCGCGGTCATAGTGGTTCTCCAACAGGGCATTTGGCCCCAACCGGATGCTTCGCCATAAGCTTGGGTTGAATTCGTGTCGAAAACGCCTTCGGGATTCAACCTGCGCACGCGCCCGTTTGCCTCGGCCTGCCACGACAGTATGTTGAAGACGTAATCCTGCGGGTCACCTCTGCCTTGCTGACGCGCTCTCGCTAGGCGAACGAATTTCATCCGCCGGCAGGCCCGTTCGCGGGCGAGGTTCAGTTGAGCGATGCCAGCGAGCAGGCGCGCTCTTCCACCCGGCGCCGCAGATACGCAGTATAGTCGTTGTCGCCCAGCCGCCGGGCGCGGCTCAGTACTTCGTCCGGGGTGACATAACCCATGTCGAGCGCGATTTCCTCCGGGCACATGATGCGGCAGCCCTGTCGCGTCTCGATCGCTCGAACGAAGAAGGAGGCGTCCTGGAAACGGTCAGGCGTGCCGGCATCGAGCCAGGCGAGCCCCCTTCCCAGTCTGCATGCGCCGAGGCGCTGCTGCTGAAGATAGATGCGCTGGATCGTGGACATGGGTATGCCCCCGGACGACCGTCGCATCAGATCCACGGCAATGTCGACGACATCCCCGTCGTAGAACGCAAGTCCGGTCACCGCCCAGCCTTCCCGGTCTTCATCTGGATGATCGATGATGGCGACCGGTCTCATGGTGTCCGGATCGAACCTCACGACCGTATGCCCCCGTGCATTCCCGACGCGGCAGGCGAAGATTGTGGCCCCCGCTGGCGTCTGCGCGGCCTGCTGGCAAATCCCGAGCAGGCCCGGTCCATAGAATATGCTGTCCCCGTGGATGACAGCCACACGCTCGTCGCCGATAAAATGCCGTGCCGCCGCCAGGGCTACTGCCGTTCCATCCGCCTCGTTCCGGGTGGCGAACGAGATGGATATTCCGTATGCCGACCCGTCGCCCAACAACCGTCTGAACTGGAGCAGACACCTGGCAGGCGAAGAGATCAAAACCTCCTTGATTCCCGACATCAACAGCACGCCCAGCGGATAATAGATCATAGGCTTGTGATAATCGGGGCTGACCGGCTTGGATTCCCGGAGCTTTGCCGGGAAAAGCCTTGCTCCCATTCGTCCGGCGACAATGATCCCCTTCATGGCTTGTCTGCCAGGTGCAAGCTCCATGGTGGCTGCCCGCCCCATGAAGCCCGCACCTCTCCCCCACCAGCGCCTTTACCCGCATAACGTATCAGAAAATCGCAACCCTTGCGCTAACTATTCTCTATCTTTGGTTGTATTCTTGCAGGTATGATTGGAACTTACCCATTACTCATCCGGCTGGAACCGGACCATGATCCGGCGCAGCTCCCTGCGCTGCCATGCGGCCTCCAGCGCCAGCGCCTCCTCGTACCGGATTCCGTAGCGTCCGGCGCGCCGTTGCGGCCTATCGGAAGACGGGCCACTACCGCCGTCCTCCTCCGTTTCGCATTCGTCGTAGCAAAGCAATCCCAGCTCGAACGCGTCGAGGCCCCTTGCGGCGAAACAATCCCTGACGCGCTGCGCCACGAGACCGACGTGCCATCGCGCCACGTTGCCCTTTGCCTGAACCGCATCGCGCGCGCGGTAGCGAACCCATTCCACGTCACCCCAGGCATCGAGCCACTCATCCGGCACCGGCCCGATGTCCTGCTTCTCGCTTTCGTCGGAGGTGCTGATCGTGGCAGAGGCCGCGAATATCTGCGCCCAGCGACTGGTGGCGGTGCCCAGCGACTGGGCATCATCCGCTCCCGGCGCGATGCTTCCGTCGTTCTCGACGGCGAGACGGGGCGTGGCCGTCCCCGTCACCTGGCTTCCGTAGTCGCCTATGACGAGGCGCCCGTTGCCGCTCGATGACGCCTCCACGGCGATCAGGAAGCCCTTCCACGGCGCTGCGCCATAGTTGCCGCTCTGGTACCGGTGGATCTGGATTCCGGCGGGGCTGTCGTCGTGTTCCAGACGCATGCGCCCTCCGCGGACGTGAAGCTTCTGCGCCGGATTGATTCCGCCGATGGCCACCGCCCCGTTGGAGCAGTTGATCCTGATCGCCTCGGTCCATGACGATCCGTTCGCCGATACCTTTACATGAAAATTGTCGTCCCCCGTCGTGCCGAACTCGGCCCGTCCGCTCCAGTTGGTCTGGAACAGGACGCTTGCCGTATCGCTCGCCTGGTTCTTGTTGATCTTGACCTGATGTCCGGCGCCCTCGTGATTGAACAGACTGAAGGGCGAGGACACCGCAAGGCGGTTGGTCGCATCGTAGGATGCGTTGATGCCGAGCCCGTCCACCATCTGCAGCTGCTCCGCCGCAAGCTGCAGCGGCATCGCTTGCCATGTCTCGCCATCATGCACCACCAAGGCGTTCTCGCTCCCAACGAAGGCGATCCACCCGGCCTTTGGCTGATAGAATGCCCAGTCCCCATCCTGGAAAGCTGCAAGCCACCCGTCCTTGCCCGCCCAGCTCTCCGTGGCGCCCTCAGCCACGATGTACCGGTCTCCCTCCTGGGGATCGGCGGGCGGCTCGTCCAGATCACGCGCAATCACGCCGATCTGCAGCAGCGCGTCTAGGGCCCTGATTGCCTCATTGTGGGTGACATGTTTCTGCGCCTGCGACGGCATGATGTACGGCAGGCCAAGATTTGGTGTTTCTTCGCTCATGAAGACGCTCCCCCGGTTCCAGCGCCTTCATTCTGCGGGTGCCTGCTGGCTGTGGGATAGAAATGCCGCAAACGGAACGGCCCTGTCCCCCTACGGCGTATGGGAAGCGGCGCGCGGGTTCCGGTGCGAATACGCCTAATAAATCGCCACCAGCCGGCTGCCGACGGGGACGACCTTGATCTCGGTCTCGTAGATCTGGCTGAGGAGTTCAGGCTGGATGATCTCCTCGGGCGTGCCCGAGGCGACGACTCGCCCGTTCTTCATCGCCACGATCACGTCCGAGAAGGTGGAGGCCATGTTGATGTCGTGCAGCACCACTACCATGGTCTTGTTGAGACGGCGGGTCGCCTGCTGCACCAGCCGCATGATCTCCACCGCGTGCTTGATATCCAGGTTGTTGAGCGGTTCGTCGAGCAGCACGTACTCGGTGTCCTGACAGATCACCATGGCGATGAAGGCGCGCTGGCGCTGTCCGCCGGACAGCTCATCCAGAAAGCGGTCGGCGAGGCTCGTGAGCCCAAGCATCGAAATCGCCTCGTTGATGTGCTTCTCGTCCTCGACCGTGTAGCGGCCCTTCGAGTGTGGGTAGCGGCCGAAGCTCACCAGGTCCCGCACCGTGAGCCGCACGGCCAGGTGGTTGTCCTGCCTGAGTACTGCCAGCCTCTTGGCGAGCTGGTCGGAGGGCGTTTGGCTCACGTCCATCCCGCCCACAGTGATCGTGCCGGCATCAGCCGAAAGAAAACGTCCCATCATGCCGAGCAGTGTCGACTTGCCCGCGCCATTGGGGCCGATGATGGACGTCACGCCGCCCTTCGGCAGGCTGATGGACACGCCATCCACCACCACAGAGGAGCCGTAGGATTTCGTGACCTTCTCGACAGCAATCATCGTGCAGCACCTCTGACCACCAGGAGGATGAAGACCAGCCCCCCGACAAATTCGATGATGACGGAAAGCGCGGTATCGAACGCGAAAACCCGCTCCAGGATCACCTGCCCACCCACTAATGTAATCACTGCTATAAGACTTGCGACGGGTAATACAACCGCATGTCGCGACGTTGGCAGGATGAGATAGGCGAGATTGGCGACCAGCAGACCGAAGAACGTCACCGGTCCTACCAACGCCGTCGACACCGCGATCAGAACCGAGATAAGCGACAGCATGATGATGATCGTGCGATTGTGATCGACGCCGAGCGCGGTCGCATGATTGCGCCCCAGCGCCACGACGTCGAACACCGGCAGCATGCGAATAATGATCACCGTCACTACTGCCACCACTATTCCCGTCACACCGAGCAACGATGTGTCGACCATGTTGAAGCTGGCGAACATGCGGTCCTGCAGGATCAGGAACTCGCTCGGATCGAGAATGCGCTGCAGGAAGCTGGACAGGCTCCGGAACAGGATACCGAACACGATGCCGACGAGCATCAGGAGATGCGGGCTGCGGGCCGCTCCCGAGAGGATCCAGCGGTAGAGCAGGATGGAGAAGACGAGCAACAACCCCGCCTCCACGATGAACAGCAGGAACGGGTTCAGCGCCGACACGCGCCCGGCGCCGATGGCGAACACCAGCACCGTTTGGATCAGCACGTAAAGTGCATCAAAGCCCATGATGGACGGCGTGACGATCCGGTTCTCCATGACGGTCTGGAACAGCACCGTAGATACCGCAATGGAATAGGCGATCAGCACCAGCGCCGCCAGCTTCGCTCCGCGGAACGAGAGGATGAAGGACCAGCTTCCCTTCGCCCCCAGCGTCATGAAGGCAACCATCGAGATCGCGGCGAGTACCGACAGCAGGATGATGATCGACCGTGTGCGTCTCTTGCGAACATCAGGATGCACGGGAGTTTCTCCGCAAGAGCAGATACAGGAAGAAGAGCGAGCCGATCACGCCCATCACCGCGCCGATCGGCATCTCGTAGGGCCGGATGATAAGCCGTCCGAAGATGTCGCAGACGAGGACGAGTCCGGCGCCGAGCAGTGCCACCCACGGCAGCGAGCGGCGCATGTTGTCGCCGATCGTCATCGCCACGACATTGGGCACGATCAACCCCAGGAACGGCACGGAGCCGACCGTGACCACCACGGATGCCGTCACCAGCGAAACGATGGCGAGGCCGAGCGTCATCACCCGGCGGTAGTTGAGCCCGAGGTTGGTGGTGAACTCCTGGCCGAGTCCCGCCACCGTGAAGCGGTCAGCCGCGATATAGGCCGCCACGCTGAGTGCTCCCGCGATCCACAGGAGTTCGTAGCGCCCGCGCAGCACGACCGAGAAGTCGCCGGTCATCCATGCGCCGAGCGACTGGAGCAGGTCGAGCCGGTAGGCGAAGAAGGTGGTGATCGCGCCGATCACCCCCGCCAGCATTATGCCCACCAGCGGCACCAGCAGCACCGAGCGCAGCGGCACGAACTTGAGGATGCGGATGAACAGCGCCGTGCCCGCCATGGCGAAGGCGGCGGCCACCGCCATCTTGACGATCACCGGCGCATTAGGGGCGAAGATGGTGATCACGAGAATGCCGAGCGTGGCCGACTCAACCGTCCCCACCGTCGATGGTTCAACGAAGCGGTTGCGGGCCAGCATCTGCATGATCATGCCCGCAATTGCCATGCCTGACCCGGCCAGGATGAGCGCCAGCGTTCTCGGGGCGCGGCTGACCAGCAGCACCTGCAGTGCTCTTGCGTCACCCTCGAGCAGGCTTTTCAGCGACACGTCGGAAACACCGACAAACAGGCTTGCCACCGCAAGAACGAGCACAAAACCCGTTGCGAGGAAGATGGCTGGCGAAGTCGATTTCACAAGGCGCTCACGCTTCTGCGGTCACAATAAGCAGACACAACCGGCCCGGGCAGGCCGGTTGTGCACTCGCGGCTCTTAATAGAACTTACTTGCTGAACGCCGCAAGCAGCTCGTCGACATCGGACTGCACCGCATTGAGACCGGCGCCGATGATGTACCAGTTGCCCGGGTTCAGGTAGACGACATGGCCGTTCTTCCAGGCATTGGTCTGGCGCACGAGATCGTTGTCAAGCACCTGCTGGGCGGCCTCGCCCTGCTGGCCAATGGCTGCGTCGCGGTCGACCACCAGCAGCCAGTCCGGATTGTTCTCCAGGATGAACTCGTTGGAGATCGACTGGCCGTGCGTTCCGACATCGAGCCCTTCAGCCGCCGGCGTCATGCCGAAGTCGTCATAGAGGATGGTGAACCGGCCGCCCCTGCCGTGAGCGCTGATACGGCCGCCGGTGGTGAGGATGGTCAGCACCCGGCCGGCATTGGCGGTCTTTTCCTTGAGCGCGGCGATGCTCTCGTCCAGCTTGGCGAGCTTCTCCTTGGCAAGCTCTTCCTTGCCGAAAATCTTCGCCAGCGTCTCGACGTTGGCCCGCATGTGATCCAGGAAGTGGTCCGGCGCCACCGTCATGTCGATGGTCGGCGCGATCTTGGAAAGTTCGGCATACTTGGGAGCGGAACGGCCGCCGACGATGATGAGGTCGGGCTCAGCCGCGTTGACTGCCTCGTAGTCGGGTTCGAACAGCGTGCCGATTTTCAGGTACTGGTCGCCCTCGTACTTCTTCAACGTCTCCGGCTTGCTGCCGCCCGGCACGCCCGTCACCTCGACCCCCAGCGCGTCAAGAGTGTCGAGCGATGCCATATCGAACACGAGCACCTTCTTCGGCGTGTCCGGAAGCGTGGTTTCGCCCTGGGCGTGCTTGACGGTGATCTCCTCCGCCATTGCCGGTGACAGCGCCGTCGCGGCGGCCAATGCCAGGGTTGCGAAAATGGTTGTCAGCTTCATTGGAATGCTTTCCTTCGCAAGTATGCGTTAATCGTCCACGTGATCGTGACCGCCAATGCGGCCCGGTCGCCAATATCCCTCGGAGCGGATCTGCTCGCGGGTCATGCCCCGTGCGATCAGGTCATGGCGCTGGCGTCGGACATTGCTCGTCTCGCCGATGATGTAGGCCTGTCCCCTCCCCTGAGGCAGGGCAAAGGCCGCCACCACGTTCGCCATCAGATCGCTGGGCCCTGCGGGCAGCTCTCCTCGGTGCAGCCAGGTGAGCTCGAGATCGGCATTCGTCTTGAACTCGACCTCTCCACTCTTGTTTTGAACTTCCATAAAAGCAAAGGCCTTCGTTCCAGCCGGTGCCTCTTCAAGAATGTGTGCAATGGCCGGGATGCAGGTCTCGTCCCCTGTGAACAGGTGCCAGTCGGCCTCCGGATTGAGGAAAGTGTGCCCTCTCGGTCCCTTCGCCTCGACTTCATCCCCCGGCCTGGCGCCGATGGCCCAGCGCGGTCCGGGCGTATCGCCATGCTTGAGGAAATCCACGGCAATGGTCCGCGCCTGATGGTCGAAGGAACGGATAGTGTAGTCCCGGCGACCGAATTCCCCGTCGCCCGTCGGGATCATCATCACGAGCGCCTGCCCTGGCTTGTAGTCGAAGGCGGCAGCCTCCTCGGGAAGCGCGAAGGTGACACGGCGCATGTTGCCCGCGGCATCGGCGCTGTCCACCACGGTCAGCCGGTAGGATGGAAGGTTCGGCCTGCCGCGGCGGGGAGCGGGCTGTTCCGCCCCGAACTTGGTCTCGGCGCTTTCCATGCGCACTCTCCGCAATACTCAGAACGTGGACGTCAGACCGACCCAGAACCGGCGGCCTTCGAGGGAGTTAAGGTAATCGTCTGGATCGACCTGCTTGTCAAACAGGTTGTAGACGGCGCCCTTGAGCGTGGTGCTGTCGCCGAGCCGGTAGTTCAGGCCCACGTCGACGAACGTATAGGCAGGCAGCGTCCTGACACGCGGCGTCTGACGCACGTTGGCGCTGACCTGCTCGCCGTGGTAGCTGACCGTTGCCCACAGGTCGAGCTTGTCGGTTGCGCTCCAGTCGGCGCGCAGGCTGGCCTGATGCTTCGGCGTCCGCGTCAGCGGCTCACCCTCGAATTCGCCCGAGGTCTGCTCGGAGTGCGTATAGGTATAGGTGCCGCGGAACGTGAGATCCGGCGTGGCCTCCCAGGTCGCCGCAAGTTCCACGCCCTGGATGATGGCGCCGTCGATGTTGAAGTAGCGCCACAGGCAGTACTCGCCCGGATTCAGCACCGCCGCTGAGCAGTTGCCGCCCGGATCGCGGATCCGGCCGGTCTCCGGATTGATGATCCGGTGCGTGTTTTCATTGGCGATCTTGTTGGTGAAGTCCGTGTAGAAGTAGGTCGCGCCAGCCGTGAACCCGCTGTAGCTGTCGTAGAGGATGCCGATTTCGTAGCTCGTGCTCTCCTCGGGCTTGAGATCAGGATTGCCGGCGATGACACCCGCCCCGCGCTGGGTTGGATAGTAGTAGCTCGGGGTGACGGCGCGGATCTCCGGCGCCGTGAAGCCGGTGGAAACGCCACCCTTGATGGTCACGCCCTCGAACACGTCCCACACCGCATAGAGGCGCGGGGTAACATGGGACCCGTAACGCTGGTGATGGTTGTAGCGGACGCCGCCCGTGAGCGCGAAGTCGTCGGTGATCTTCCACTCGTCCTCGCCGAACAGGGCAAAGCTGTCGGCCGACAGGTCCAGGTAATCGCTGGTGTGCCCGGTATCGCGCAGGTTCTCGTTCAGGTACTGACCACCGGTCACCAGCGTGTGCTGGCCCATGAAGTCGAACGGCGTTGTGAACTTCGCGTCGAGCGTCGTGTTACGGATGCGCGGCACGCGCAAGCTCTTCGTCCAGTCCTCCGTGCCGGCTGGCGAGGAATAGTTTGTACGGCGGCCGTCTTCCTGTGAAAGGGTGATCTCGGATGTTGTCCAGCCCCAGTGCCCGACATGGGAGACGGACCAGTGCGCTCGGTCGTAATCGCGGTATGTATCCTCCGCCCCGGAGGTCCACTCGACCGTCTTGCCGGCATGAGCGAGGGAGCGCACGCGCGTTAAGCCGCCCTCGATGTAGATCTCGTGGTCATCCGAAGGCGTGATGGTCAGCTTGCCGCCGATGTCGCCCTCCTTGCGCTCCTGCGTGCCGCCGACCAGCTTGTCTTCGCCGCGCAGCAGGCCGCGGCCCCAGACCTGGATGCCCACCTTGTCGTCGATGACCGGCCCCGAGATGTAGAACGAGGTCTGGCCCGCATTGCCGAAGCGCGAATGCCCGTTGAGCGTGCCGTCGACGCTTACCGTGCCGGTCCACGTGTCGGAAACCTTGCGGGTGATGATGTTGATCACGCCACCCATGGCGTCGGAGCCGTAAAGCGAGGACATGGGCCCGCGCACGATCTCGATCCGCTCGATGGCGGAGATCGGTGGGATGAAGCTCTGCTCCAGTCCGGAGCTTCCGTTCGGGCGGGAGTTGCGGGTGTTCTGGCGCTTGCCGTCCACCAGGATCAGCGTGTAGTTGCCCGGCAGGCCGCGGATCAGAATGTCATTCTCGTTCGCTGCGCCCGTCACGGTGACACCCTGAACTTCCTTCAGCGCGTCCGTGAGATCCTTGAATGCACCCTTCTCGAGTTCCTCGCGGGTAATCACCGTGATGGAAGCCGGAGCATCCTTGACGTTCTGCTCGAAACCGGCCGCCGTGACCACGAGCTGCTGCAGCTGCGTCACGCCTGTCGAACCGCCCGCAGCGTCCTGAGCCAGCGCCTGCGACGCGCTCATCACGACCAGGCTCGCCCCCAGTACCAGACCGTTCCTGATGCGCTCAACCTTGCCTAGAGGATACTCAATCGTGCTGACTTCAACCATTTTCCGCCCCGGACTCAAAACTTGATAGTGGGACTCCTATTATTCTTGTTTACGCCCGGGTCAATCAGAATATTTCGGAATCGTTCTAAACTCGCGATCCTCACGGAAAGAAAAATTGATGTGGTTTCAACCAATTAACATAGCTGCAGTGTAGCACGCCGGCATTTTGTGGATTAGTTTTGTCATATTTTATCCACAGGCAATCTTAATCTGACTCCTGGAATCGTTGCCCTGTCAGGTGGGCTCACCCAAGCGCGGCAAGGTGGCAGAAGTCTCTTGCGGGTTTCCCCGACACCCTGCGGCAATCTGGCCGACCCTGCCTTGCTTCTGCCCGGAATGGGTGTTACAAGGTGGCTCGCTCGGGTGGTTGCAGACCCGGAGACTGGTAACGTTCAGAACGATCCTTTCCCCGTAAACCAACACTTGGCGACAGCGAACCTGCGCGCGTTGCGCAGACGCTTCTTGCAGCAACGGGGAGAATCCCAATGGCCACGACTGGCACCGTAAAATTTTTCAACACCACCAAGGGCTTCGGCTTCATCACGCCCGACAACGGCCAGAAGGACGTTTTCGTTCACATCTCTGCCGTCGAGAGCTCCGGCCTGCGCACGCTGACCGACGGTCAGAAGGTCTCCTTCGACGTCGAGCCCGACCGCATGGGCAAGGGTCCGAAGGCTGTAAACCTGACCGCTCTGTAAGATCGGCCCGGCACGGCTTTTTCTCAGGCACGGCAAGCCATTGCCGTGCCTTTTGTTTGATTAAAAACAAATATCCGAATGTGATGTGGGGCGATCGAAAGTTTTGCTTGCCCCCGGCAACGAAATAGATAAGTATTTTGCTCGTTCGGGCATTTGCCGGCCCGGAGACTGGAATAGCATACCCCGGCATACGACACGTTAAAGGCTCCCGGGAAGTCGCATGCGCATCCAGATTGGACCGCATGCGGAATGACTGTTTCTTCTCCTCCAGTAAAGCGCCGAGTTTACGTGAACGGGCCCACCGGCCTTTCACAGAAGTTGGATCGGGAGCAAAGGAATACTTCCCATGTCGCAGCGCGGTACCGTCAAGTTCTTCAATCATGCCAAGGGGTTCGGGTTCATCACCCCGGAGGATGGTCAGAAGGACGTTTTCGTTCACATCTCTGCCGTTCAGGCCTCCGGCCTGCCTGGCCTCGAGGATGGCCAAAAGGTGTCGTTCGACACTGAACCGGACAAGCGCGGCAAGGGTCCGAAGGCAGTCAATCTTTCGCTCATCTGAGCATCCGTCAGGCATCGCGACCTGACACGCTTTGAACGCCGGCACCTGCCGGCGTTTTGCTTTCCTGGCCCTGCCTGCTTTCCTGTTCTGCGTGCTTCCTGGTCCTGCGACGGCTTCTCGCCCGCCCCTTTCGGCACCCCCGCGCCGGAGCGGCACGGCTGTTCTATCCGACGTGAAGAAAAACAAGCTCGAGACGGCTCGGACCTTCAAGAGAATCTTCCCGGTTCCAGTCTTACGCCCCAAGAATCCCATCAAATTGACGCTTTTCTGATGTCTTAACCGTTCAGTTACGGTTCATCTTGGCCGGATTAATGTGCCGGCCGACAGTGAATGTCGTACCGATTGATGGAGACTGTAATGAAAACCCTATTCAGGAATGCCGTCCTCGGTCTGGCAGTCGCGGCGACCACCCTGGCCGTTGTTCCCGCGGAAGCCCGTGACCGCTGGCACCGGCATCATTCGCATGATGATGCGCTGGTTGCCGGCATCGCCGGACTTGCGGTCGGCGCCATCATCGGGGGGCTGGCGTCTCAACCGAGCCCGCCGCCAGCGCGGGTTTACATTGATCCGCCCTATGAACCGGTCTACCGGCCCGTTCCGGCCTATCGCGTTCCGCGCTTCCAGCCGACCTACAGTTACGGCTATCGCGGCCTGCAGCCCTGGACACCCGCCTGGTACCGGGTCTGCAGCCAGCGTTATCGCAGCTTCGACCCCACTTCGGGCACCTTCCTGGGGTACGATGGGCAGCGTCACTTCTGCACGCTCAACTGAGTGCCCGTAGCGGCCCCGGCAAAGCCTGCGACGGTTGCGTCCGGGGCTGCGAGGCCGTCAGCCGGGGTGGATCTGGGTTCGATGAAAGCCTGAACCGCCCTGGCCAATCGGTCCTCTGTTCCTCCCCTACAAGGCCTTGGCCGCCCTGCATTCTCCGGCAGGCGGCCTCTTTTTTTCTTGAGGCCCCCACCTTTTCCGTTGATGCCTGGATTCGCCTGCGCGGCCCGGGTCAGAAGCCCTTGCCGGTAAGGAACGGGTTGGTCTGTCGCTCGACGCCAAACTGGCTTGCGGGACCATGTCCGCAGATGAACGTAATGTCGTCGCCGAGCGGCAGCAGTTTCTCCTTGATCGAGCGGATCAGCGCCTCGTGGTCGCCTCCCGGCAGGTCCGTGCG
Organism: Chelativorans composti; assembly: GCF_039541695.1. Lineage (NCBI taxonomy): Bacteria > Pseudomonadati > Pseudomonadota > Alphaproteobacteria > Hyphomicrobiales > Phyllobacteriaceae > Chelativorans > Chelativorans composti. The sequence goes on from NZ_BAABGS010000073.1 coordinate 116,107, forward strand.
CCCGACCGAGCCACGGAACAGCACGTCGCCCACATGTGCGAACCGCGCCGTGGCGTTGTAGAACACGACGTGACCCGGCGCATGTCCCGGGCAATGGAAGATCTCGAACTCATGGCCGCAGAAGCTCACCTTCTCGCCCTCGCTGAGGAAGCGATCCGGTGTGCAGTTACGCATCGTTCCGCCGATTCCGTAGTTCTGCGCCTGCCTTTCGATATTGCCGAGAAGCGGCGCATCCGCCTCGTGGGGTCCCAGAATCTCGACCCCCAGCGCCTCCCTGGCCTCCATCGCGCCTCCGGCATGGTCCAGGTGGCCGTGCGTCAGCCAGATCGCCTCGATTGTGACGCCAAGCCTGCGGATCGTATCCAGGATCTGGTCGACGTCACCGCCGGGATCCACCAGCACCCCGCGCTTTTCCTGATCGTCGAACAGGATTGTGCAATTCTGCTGGAACGGAGTGACCTGAACGATAGCGGCTCTCAAACTTCCCATGGCACCCTTGCCTCAAGCGACATATCAATGGCCTTTTAGGCCATTCCGCGCGCGAATGAAATCATCGATGCCTGCCCCTGCCCGGGATACGGACACCAGTCCACCAAGACTTGGCCCTGCACTGGACATCCAACGCAGTCCGCATTAGACCACCCCGCACCGAAGCGCGGGCACAAGAAACCCCGGCGCGCGTACCGTCTTTCGGTTCAAGTCAGACGCGGCCGGGGTTGTAGCGGAAACCGATTGCGCGCTCTTACGCCTTTTTCGACGCGCTCATGACGGCACCGACGATGGCCGTCAGGATTGCCCCGCCGCCGACACCGCCCACGGCGTCGCCGAGCAGTCCTCCCAGAGCGCCAGCATCACCGCCGAGTCCGGACAGCGCCGCACCGCCGGCGACACCGCCGATGAGGCCGCCAAGGATCTTTGGTAGTTGTCCCATCGCAGCCTGCTTGAAGGCGGCTCCGACGGCCTGCCCGCCGATGATGCCTGCAATTGCCTGCACGATGATGGGAAGAAGTGCTTCCATGTTCACCTCCCTTGATACGGGCCGGAAATTTAGCCGGCGTATCAGGCGAACACGCCTTCTTCCCAAAGTCAATTTATTAAATTTGCGAACGACCTCACTCGGCAGCCGCGCGCAGGCTCGGGCGAACCTCGGCGGCATAGGCGTCCATGAGCGCGCGCGTCATCTCGCCCGGCGTGAAGGTATAGGGGCCGATCTCCGCCACCGGCGTCACTTCGGCTGCCGTGCCGCAGATGAAGCTCTCGTCGAAGCCTTCCAGCTCCTCCGGCATGATCGCCCGCTCCTCGACCTTGATGCCGCGGCGATTGGCGATCTCGATGATGGTCTGACGCGTGATGCCGTTGAGGAAGCAGTCCGGCGTCGGCGTCAGCAGCTTGTCGCCCTTGACGAAGAAAATGTTCGCGCCGGTCGCCTCGGCCACCTGGCCGCGCCAGTCGAGCATCATCGCGTCCGCATAGCCCTTGGCCTCGGCCGCATGCTTGGAGAGCGTGCAGATCATGTAGAGACCGGCAGCCTTGGACTTGGACGGAGCCGTGCGCGGATCGGGACGGCGGTATTCGGCGATGTCGAGCCGGATGCCCTTCAGCTTCTGCTCCGGATCGAAGTAGCTCGGCCACTCCCAGATCGCGATGGCGAGATGGACGCGGTTGTTCTGCGCCGAAACGCCCATGGACTCGCTGCCACGCCACGCGATCGGGCGGACATAAACGTCCTTCATGCCCTGCTTCGCCAGCAGCTGCCGGCAGGCCTCGTCAATCTCCTCGACGGAATACGGGATCGTGAAGCCCAGGATGCGCGCCGACTCGTGCAGACGCTGGGTATGCTCGGTGAGCTTGAAAATCTCCCCGTCGTAGGCGCGTTCGCCCTCGAAAACGGCGCTTGCATAATGCAGTCCGTGGTTGAGGACATGAACCTTGGCCTCATTCCACGGAATGATTTCACCATCGAACCAGATGTAACCGTCAAGCTGGTCAAATGAAACTGACATGATTGAAGCTCCCTGGATGCCCTGCGGCAGCTGCTGCCTGCTTTATAATTCTCTAGCTTCGGAATGTCTTCTGTTGTGGGGAGCAATTTAGGATTTCTATCGGAAGACAGACCAACCCAGCATAAAAATGCAGGCTGAGACCGAAAAGCTTGGCAAAAATTATCAAGATGGGATATTTATGTCAACAAAACTGACATATTTCAGAGGACGCAGACGAGCATGACGGAGGTAACCTTGCCGGTGAGGGAGCAGACGGCATGCACCGATGAGTCTCTCCAGCTGGGGCTGATCGAGCTGCTGTTCTTCGCCTATCGCGACTTCACCTCCGACCCTGACGAGCTGCTCCTGCAGTATGGGTTTGGGCGTGCGCATCACCGCGTTCTTCACTTCGTGACGCACCGTCCCGGTATGACGGTTGCGGAACTGCTGGAGGTGCTGCGCATCACCAAGCAGAGCCTGGCCCGCGTCCTGAAGCAACTTATAGACACTGGTTATATCATTCAGATTCCGGGACCCCGTGACCGCCGGCAGCGAGAGCTGTATGCTACCCAAAAGGGGAAAGAATTGGCGCTGGCGCTGGCGCTGCCACAGTCCCGCCGTATAAATACGGCACTTCGTGAGGCCGGCATTGATCGCGCCGTGGTGGAACAGTTTCTTCGCGCCATGGTCAACCCTGAACGGCGCAGGCAGTTGGACCGCCACCAACCCGGCGCGCTTGCAGCGGAGGACGACCGGCATGATCGCCGAGGAACTGCTCGATAGGATAGAACCGCCATCAGACGATGCGCCTCATCTTCTTGTCGTGGACGACGACACGCGCATCCGCATGCTCCTGCATCGGTTCCTGCGCGAGAACGGCTTCCGCGTGACCATCGCCGGGGATGCCGCCGAAGCCCGGCGCAAGCTGCGCGGCCTCGAGTTTGACCTGATCATTCTCGACATCATGATGCCTGGGGAGGATGGAGTGGAGCTGACCCGCTCCCTCCGGCAGGAGCGCAACGTGCCGATCCTGATGCTCACCGCCCTGTCGGAAACGGAGAACCGCGTCACCGGCCTCGAGGCGGGAGCAGACGATTACCTGCCCAAACCCTTCGATCCGCGCGAACTCGTACTGCGCATCAACAACATCCTTCGCCGCGGCGGCCAGCAGTCCGTTCCTGCGGTCGAGCAGGTCGTGTTTGGCCCGTACACCTTCCAAATCCCCCGTCGCGAACTCAAGCGCAACGGCCAGGTGATGCGCCTGACCGAGCGTGAGCGGGAGATCCTTGCCATCTTCGCCGAACGGGCCGGCGAGACCATTTCCCGCATGGAGCTGGTCGGCTCGGACTCCGAGGTGGGCGAGCGGACGATCGACGTCCAGATCAACCGCCTGCGGCGCAAGATCGAGCGCGATCCGTCCAATCCGGTTTGGCTGCAGACGGTACGCGGCATCGGCTACAAGCTCTGCGTGGAGTGAGTGCCAATCCCTGCCGCCGCTGTCGGGCAGTTCCAGACGGCCGGGGAACCGCGTGCTCCGCCAGAAACGCGGATCCCTTCCGGAATTCTCGTGGACCGGCCGCGCGGGCATGGCAAGCGGCATCGCATTGCCCTCCCGAGCTGCGGAAACGGGATCGGGAGCAGGACAGAGTTTTTGAAATGGCCTGAACTGCTCTAGAATGTGTTGGGAACCGGCGGCCGCATGCCTTCGCAGCCGTTTCCGGTTTCGCGGGACATGAACCATGGCGGATCAGCTCTTGTCAGACGCGGCGCACCGCAGCTTGATCGACACACCTCTCCGGGCAGCATCTGCCGTCCGCAGGCTCTGGCGCCGCTTCTGGCGTCTTGTGTCCCACTACATGCCCAAGCGGCTGTATGCGCGCTCGCTGATCATCGTCATCGCGCCGATGATCCTGCTGCAGTCCGTCGTGGCCTTCGTCTTCATGGAGCGTCACTGGCAAACGGTCACCCAGCGCCTGTCCCAGGCGGTCACGCGGGATATCGCGGCCATCATAGACACGCTCGAAAGCTATCCGCAGGACGACGGCTACGCCACGATCATCCGCATCGCCCAGGAACGCCTGGCTCTGCGCATCAGCATCGAGCCGCTGGAGCCGTTGCCGCCGCCGGGCCCCAAGCCCTTCTTCTCGATCCTGGACCGGACGCTTTCCGAAGAGATCACCAAGCAGATCGGCCGTCCCTTCTGGCTGGACACGGTCGGCGATTCCGACATGATCGAGATCCGCATCCAGCTGGCCGACAAGGTACTTCGCGTCTTTGCCAAGCGCAGCCAGGCCTATGCGTCCAACACGCACATCTTTCTTCTGTGGATGGTGGGCACCTCGCTCGTGCTGATCACCATCGCCGTCGCCTTTCTGCGCAACCAGATCCGTCCGATCCTGCATCTGGCGGAAGCGGCCGAGAGCTTCGGCAAGGGCAGGCCGACCCATGACTTCAAGCCCCGCGGCGCCGAGGAGGTGCGGCGCGCCGGTGCAGCCTTCATCCAGATGCGCGAGCGCATCGAGCGGCAGATCGAGCAGCGTACCGCGATGCTCATGGGCGTCAGTCATGACCTGCGGACGATCCTGACGCGCTTCAAGCTCCAGCTTGCCCTGGCCCGCACGAAGGCCGATATCCAGGCGCTGGATGAGGACGTGGAGGAAATGCGCTCGATGCTGGAAGGCTACCTGACCTTTGCCAAGGGGGACGGCGCCGAGGAACCGTGCGAATTCGATCTCAACGCCTTCTTCGAGAAGCTCAGGGACGAGGCCAGGCTTCGCAAGCGCGGCCTGGAAATCAGGGCTCCGGAGGCCATGCAGATCTTCGTGCGGCCCAATGCCTTCAACCGCCTGATGTCGAACATCGTCGGCAACGCCTTCCGCTACGCGAAGAACGTGCGGATCGAGGCCCGTCATCCCCGCGGCATGCTCTACATCGTCGTCGACGACGACGGTCCCGGCGTTCCCGTCGAAAAGCGCGAGGAGGTCTTCAAGCCCTTCGTGCGCCTCGACAGCGCCCGCAATCAGGACAAGAGCGGCACGGGCCTTGGTCTCGCCATCGCGCTCGACATCGCCCGCAGCCACGGCGGCGACATCATTCTTGATGACAGCCCCATGGGCGGCCTGCGTGTCATCGTCCAGCTTCCCGTCTGATTCATAGTATTTGTTAACCAGCAGCCCCGTGCGCGGGTGGGTGGGCGGCGAGTGGTTCCTGGTGTGGCCGTCTTCCACCTGAAACGGCCAGCAGACAGCCTTTCGCTTCCAGGTGACCATTCTCGGCAAGCTGATCTTCGTCGTCCAGCCCGGAACGCGGAAGACCGCCACCGTGGCGTTGCGACCCCCTGGCCCCACCCGCGAGCCGTTGCCATCCCGTGGGTGAGGCTCACAAAATCCCCCGGAAATTCCGCCGCCCAGAACGAAGCGAGTCCGTCCGGACTTGACAGCTCCCCCCACTTGGCGGGTCATTGGAAGGCTGGCCGGCGCCAATGGCAGGGGGTCGGCGTCGGCCGATGATGGGGGGCAAGTTTCGTGATTTTTGGTGTTGGATCGCTTTTCGATCTCGGAATTGAACAGGTGATCCTGCTGATTGCCCTGTTTCTGTTCATCGGCTCTGGGCTGGGCTTCGTCGCAACAGCGAAGGTCTGGCGCCTGCAACGCCGTATCGCCGATCTGGAAGCGGTGCTCCGGCAGTTTCAGTCGGCGCCGCGCCCCGCGGGAGAAGCCGCATCTGCCGGGGCCGTACCCGTTCCGGAGCAGGTTCCCCCGGAACCCCAGCCTGAAGAGGCTCCCGCGGAGCCACCTGCCGCGACGGCCCACGAGGAAGAACGCCCCGAACAGGAGCAGCCCCGGGAGGCGCAACCTGCGGGCGACCAGCCGGCCGAAGGGCAGCCTGCCGAAGCGGGCCCCTCTGCGACCGGACCGACCGTTCCGCCCGCAACTCCCGCATCCGTACACCGGCCTTCAACCGCAACTCCGGCTGCGTCCTTCGAGGAACGGTTGGGCGCCCGCTGGACGGTCCGGGTCGGCGGCCTTACGCTCGTGCTGGGTGGCATCTTCCTCGTCCGCTATTCGATCGAGGCGGGCCTGCTCGGCCCCGCCGCGCGTGTGACGGCTGGCGGCATCCTTGCCTTGGTCCTCGCCGCGCTCGGCGAATTCCTGCGCCGCAGGCAGGCCGAGGCCGTCGCAAACCGGCCCTACATCCCCGGCGTCCTGACCCTGGCCGCCACCACCACGGCCTTCGCCAGCATCTATTCGGCCCATGCGCTCTATGGCCTGCTCGGCCCCACGCTTGCCTTCATCCTTCTGGCAGCAACGGCGTTGCTGACCCTGCTTGCCGCCGTACTCCACGGTCCGGCCGTCGCCTCCTATGGCCTCGTGGCGAGCTATGTGGTGCCCTTCCTCGTTTCCTCGCGCGAACCCGCCGTCTGGTCGCTGGTCTTCTACGGCCTCGCGGTGAGCGTCTCGGCCTATGGCGTCGCGCGTCTGCGCCTGTGGCGCTGGCTTGCTGTTTCGGCCGCGCTCGGCTCGGTCTTCTGGGGCCATGTGGTTGCGATCGCCGCCGACGGTCCCTGGGATGCCGGCGCGCTCGCCCTCTACGACGTGGCCGCTTTCGCCATGGCTGCCTTCGTTTTCGTCGTGAGCCTCTATCCGCGCGATCCGCGTGTGGCCATCGAACGTTCCGACGCGCTCGCGGCCTTCGTCCTCTTCCTGCAGTCCTTCCTGGTCCTCTATTTGCTGCAGGAGGCGAACTTCTCCGGCGCTTCGCTGGCGCTGCTCGCGGCAATCGTCGCGGCCATGATGGTCATCGCCTCCGAATGGCCGGCCGCCGCGGCAACCGCCATCGGCGCCTTCGTGCTCTCCGCCCTCGGCTATCTCTCGTGGAACGTGCCGCTGTCGCCGCGCGACGTCACGATGAACGTCTCCGAGGTGGAGCGTCTGGCCGCCGCCTTCGGCAACCAGTGGGCGGATCTTTTCCCGACCATGGGGATTCTGCTCGCCGCCATCACTGGCAGCCTTGGCCTCTGGGGCACGATGCGCTCCACGGGACGCCGGACGCTTGCCGCCACCGGTGTCGCCGCCCCGCTCGCCATGGTGGCCATCGCCTATTTCCGTGTGGCCCCGTACGAAACGGAATTCCTGTTCGGCACCATCTGCCTGTTTCTGGCGCTCCTGTTCACCGGCGCGCTGCGCCTGATCGACACGCGCCTTGGCGAGGATGAGCCCTTCCGTGAAACGGCGCTTGCCGCCTACACGATCGGCGCGGTCGGTGCGATCGCTGGCGCCATGGCGATCCTGCTCGGTGACGGCTGGCTGCCTGTGGGGCTTGCCCTGCTCGCGGCAGGCGTCATCTGGGTCCACGGCATCTGGCCACTGCGCGCGCTTCCCCGTGTCGCCCTCGGCGTCGTGGCTCTCACCGGTCTGGTGATCTGGCACAAGCCCACCATTATCGGCCCGCTCGAACTCAGCCAGCAGATGCCCATCTTCAACGCCCTGCTCTATGGCTACGGCGTCCCCGCCCTTGCCTTCGCCTGGTGCGCCTGGTTGCTCCGCCGCCGCGAGCGGGAAGGCAATCCCGGCCTTGTCCAGCAGACCTTCGAGGCAATCGCCGTTTTCGCCGCGCTGCTCACCGCTTCCGTGGTGATCCACCATGCGATGAACGGCGGCCGGTTTTACACCGAGCCCGACACGATGGCCGAGTGGAGTCTGCACACGCTGGTCTTCTTGTCGGCGGCACTTGCCCTCCGGCGCATGAACCTGCGCGCCCGCAGCGCCGTTCTTGGCTCCTTCGCCTGGATCCTGGGCGTGGTGAGCCTTTTCACCATCGGCTGGTTCCAGCTCATCGCCCTGAACCCGCTTTTTACGGGCGAGCCAATCGGCACCAACGTCCTGTTCAACACCCTGCTGCTCAGCTACCTCGCTCCGGCGATCCTGCTCAGCTTCATGATCTGGGAAACGCGGCACCAGAGCTGGTCCATCTACCGCCTCGTCGCCGGCAGCCTCGTGATCCTGCTCGTCTTTGCCTGGATCTCGCTCGAAATCCGCGCCGTCTTCCACCGTCCGCGGCTTACCGAGGGCATCACCGACTACGGCGAGTTCTACGCCTACTCGGTCGCCTGGCTGCTCTTTGGCGTCCTACTGCTGCTGGCCGGCCTGCGTTTCGGCTCGCGTTACCTGCGGCTTGCCTCGAGCCTCTTCGTGCTGCTGGCAATTGCGAAGGTCTTCCTGCTCGACATGGCGGGCCTCGTAGGCATCTGGCGGGCGCTCTCCTTCATCTGCCTCGGCGCGGTGCTGATCGGTATCGGTCTCCTGTACCAGCGGCTGCTGCGCCCGGCCACGAAATCGCCGTGGGAAATGGCCCGCGAACGCAAAGACGGTTCCCCGTAAGCCCGTTATGACCTAAATCAGGGCATGAAGAGTGCCCGCCCTCGGGCGGGCCTCGCACAGACACGACATGAGGGAGAGAGGCTGGACATGGCATTCGCAAGGGTGAACGGAATTGTGCTCCACTACGCCGACCGGGGAAAACGGGACGCCCCGGCGATCGTGTTTGCCAATTCGCTCGGCACCGATTTTCGCATCTGGGAAAAGGTGGCGGACAACCTCGCTGCCGACTACCGCGTCATCCTCTACGACAAGCGCGGCCACGGCCTTTCCGACGCCACGCCCCAGCCCTACTGCATGGACGATCACGTCGAGGACATGGCGGCGCTGCTGCGCCATCTCGGCGTCTCCAAGGCAGTGATCGTCGGCCTCTCCGTCGGCGGCATGATTGCCCAGGGCCTCGCAGCGAAGCATCCGGACCTCGTCCGCGCGCTCGTCCTCTGCGACACCGCCCACAAGATCGGCACCGCCGACATGTGGAATGCCCGCATCGACGCGGTGAACACGAAGGGCATCGCCTCGCTCACCGACGCCATCATGGAGCGCTGGTTCACCCCGGCCTACCGCACGCCTGATAATGCGGACTATCAGGGCTACATCAACATGCTGAACCGGTGCCCGGTCGATGGCTATGCGGGAACCTGCGCCGCGCTGCGCGATGCGGACCTTACCGCTTCCACCAGCGCGCTCGACCTGCCGGTCCTTTGCATTGTCGGCGACCAGGACGGCTCCACGCCGCCCGACCTCGTCCGCGAACTTGCCGCGCTCATCAAGGGTGCCCGCTTCGAGATCGTGGCGGGCGCCGGACACATTCCCTGCGTCGAGCAGCCCGATGCAACCATCCGGCTGATCCGCGGCTTCCTCGATCAGGCATCCATCCGCTAAACCCACCGAAATCCGAAAGGACCTCCCATGGAAATCCGCAGAGTGAACGACGACTTCGCCGTCGCAGGCCAGATCGGGCCGGAAGACATCGGCGCCATTGCCGCCGAAGGCTTCCGCAGCATCGTCTGCAACCGCCCCGATACCGAGGACGGCGCGATCCCCCACGACGCGGTTGAGGAAGCCGCCCGCGCCGCCGGCCTCGAGTTCCGCTTCCTGCCGGTCGTCTCCGGCGCCATCACCGACGATGACGTGCAGCAGATGTCCGAGCTGCTGGCGAGCCTGCCCGCGCCGATCCTGGCCTACTGCCGCACGGGCAATCGCTGCCTGAACCTCTTCGCGATGGTCCAGAACAGCAGGTAAGGCGCTCAGTCCTGCTTTTTGTGTCCGGCCCGGCGAGTTGCGCCCTCTGACACCTTCCAACGACTTGGGAACGAGCCCCAAGTCCAGGAGGGTGCATTCTCCCCCCACAGTGGGGAAAGATTGTGAGCGTTGCACGAACGCTTGTGCAAGTCCCCGGCGTTCGCAATTGGCCTTCTCTCCCCCGCTGCGGAGGAAAATGAAATCGCGTCATCCTGGGGAGCCGAGTGTCTGATTTCCAGAGGGGGATCGGTGGCACCGCACCGCGTTCTCCCCCAAACCCGACGACGGGCAGGAGTGGGGGAAAACCCTTGCCTGGCTTCGCTTGGGTTGCGAATCCCCCTATGATTGGGGAATGACAATCAGGCAGCTCTCCGAAAACGTCATCAACCAGATTGCCGCGGGCGAGGTCATCGAACGTCCCGCCAGCGTGGTGAAGGAATTGGTCGAGAACGCGCTGGACGCCGGCGCGCGCCGGATCGAGCTTGCCACCGCGGGCGGCGGCCTCACCCTCATTCGCGTCATCGACGACGGCAGCGGCATTCCGGCAGAAGAGCTTCCGCTCGCCGTCTCGCGCCACTGCACATCCAAGCTCGGCGACAACATCCACGACATCCGCACGCTCGGCTTCCGTGGCGAGGCCCTGCCCTCCATTGGCTCTGTCGCCCGTCTGTCGCTGCGCTCGCGCCCGCGCGATGCCGACAGCGCCGCCGAGATCGTCGTTGAAGGCGGCAAGGTGAGCCCGGTCCGTCCGGTGGCCGCCAACCATGGTACTATCGTTGAGGTGCGCGACCTCTTCTTCGCCACGCCGGCCCGCCTCAAGTTCATGAAGGGCGAGCGGGCGGAGGCCTCTGCCATCACCGACGTGGTCAAGCGAATCTCGCTCGCCTTCCCGTCGGTCCGCTTCACGCTTTCGGGCTCCGACCGCAGCACGCTGGATCTTCCCGCCGTTCCCGAGGATGGCGAAGGGCTTTTGCGCCGCATCGGCCACGTGCTTGGCACCGACTTTGCCGAGAACGCAATCCCCATCGATGCCGAGCGCGGGGGCGTCCACCTGACGGGCTACGCCTCGATCCCCGCCTATTCGCGCGGCAACGCCCTGCACCAGTATGTCTACGTCAACGGCCGCCCGGTGCGCGACAAGCTCATCGCCTCGGCCATCCGCGCGGCCTATGTCGATGTGCTGCCGCGCGACCGCCACGCGGTGACGGCGCTCTTCATCCGCCTGGATCCGGAACTGGTCGACGTCAATGTGCACCCGGCCAAGGCCGACGTGCGCTTCCGCGACCCCGGCCTCGTGCGCGGCCTGCTCGTGGGCGCCATCAGGCAGGCCCTCGGCACGAGCGGAACCCGCTCGTCCACCTCGGGCGCCGCCGCCATGCTGGAAGCCTTCCGCGTGCCCGGCCCCGCGGCGGCTTCCTCCGGCTCTGCCGCCTGGCAGCAGCGCCGGTACGCCGCCGAACCGCGCCCGTCGGAGCCTTGGAGCGCGTCGAACTCACCCAGCCGGCCGCTCGATTTCGGCGAACCAGCGCCGCGTCCGGCGCCTGCCGCCGGCGGCCTGGCCGAGGCTGCGCGGGAGTTTCTCGACATTGCCGCCCCTGCCGCGGACGCCCGTGCCGATCAGGACGTGATCGACGACAAGGTCCGCTACCCGCTCGGCGCGGCCAAGGCCCAGGTGCATGAGAACTACATCATTGCCCAGACAGCTGATTCCCTCATCATCGTCGACCAGCACGCCGCCCATGAGCGTCTGGTCTACGAGGCGCTGAAACAGGCCATTCATTCGCGGCCTCTGCCGTCGCAGGGTCTGCTGATCCCCGAGATCGTCGACCTGCCCGAGGAAGACGTAGACCGCCTCGTCGCCCACGCGGAGTTCCTTGCCCGCCTGGGCCTGCATCTCGAGCGTTTCGGTCCGGGCGCGGTGATCGTCCGCGAAACCCCGGCCATGCTCGGCAAGGTTGACGTGCCCGCCCTCATCCGCGACCTCGCCGACGAGGTCGCCGAGGCGAACTCGGTCAACCTCCTCCGCGAACGCATCGATCACATTGCCGCGACCATGGCCTGCCATGGTTCCGTGCGTTCGGGCCGCCGCCTGCGGGTGGAGGAAATGAACGCCCTTCTGCGTCAGATGGAAGCGACGCCAGGATCCGGCACGTGCAATCACGGCCGGCCCACCTATATTGAGCTCAAGCTCCCTGACATTGAACGACTGTTCGGACGGCGTTGAGATAACCGCGATAAGGCTTGACGCGGAACGCGGAATATGGCGCAAGGAGAACGATGATGAGGCAATCTTCCATGAACCGTTTCGAGCGCATTGCTGACACTGAAGCAACGATTCACTATCTGGACGGCGATTACGAGGTCATCAAGCCCGGGTCGTACGTCATTTGCGCCGTGACGGGTGAGAAGATCCCTCTCGACGATCTGCGCTACTGGAGCGTTGCCCGCCAGGAAGCCTACAAGGACGCTCATGCCTCGCTGCAGCGCGAGCTTGAGCTCAATCCGGACCTGCCCCGTCCCCGCAAGAAGTAGGCGTTCTTATCCCCGCCCCCTGCGCGTTTCGTTGCTGTGCAGGCCCCCTGCGCTCCCGCCTCGAAATCCTAATCCCGTCCGCTGCGACCGATCCGTTCGCGTCCGCGCGATATTGTCTGTTCGATGATGCGCGCGGCATCGTCCTGCCCGGAAAACACTGCCTCGATGCGCAAGCAGAGGATTTTCTCCCTGAGCGCCGCGCCAGTTCCGGTACCGGTACTGATGCGGACGAGATCCTTCTCGGTCGTGACCAACGCCAGACCCTGAGCCTCGGCCTCTGCCAGCAGAGCCTGCAGTTCGGCGTGCGTATAGGGATGGTGATCGGGGAACGGGCGCGCAACCGCCACCTCGGCGCCCGCGCTCCGCAAGCTGTCGAAGAACTTGGACGGATTGCCGATCCCCGCGAAAGCCAGCACCCGCCTGCCCCTGAAGTCATCCACGTTCACCGGTTGCACGGCAGCGCGAAAGACCGCCTTCCCCGCCCGCTCGAACCGGTTCGGCACATCCTGGGCGCCATCCCCCTCGCCCATGCAAAGCAGGGCGTCGGCATGGCGCATCTGCTCGTCCAAAGGTGCGCGTAACGGCCCCGCGGGCAGCACAAGTCCGTTGCCGAGGCCGCGGCGGGCGTCCATCACCATCAGCGCGAAATCCATGGCCAGATGCGCGCTCTGGAAACCGTCATCCATGATGATGAGGTCGCAGCCTTCCCCAATCAGCCGCCGCGCGCCATCGACACGGTCCCGAGCCACCACCGTGGGGGCCGCGCGCGCCAGCAGCAGCGGCTCGTCGCCGACCATGGCTGCGTCATCGCCGGATGCATCAACGCGGTGCAGCCCGCCATGCGCTCCGCCATGGCCGCGCGACAGAAACCCGGGATTGAGCCCCATCTCCCGCGCCTTCCGGGCGAGCGCGATGGCCACGGGCGTTTTCCCCTCACCTCCGACGGTGAAATTGCCCACGCAGAGGACCGGAACCTCGACCGGGACCCGCGGCGCGTGACGCATGCGGTGTGCCGCCACCGCGCCGTAGACGGCAGCAAGAGGCCGGAGAGCCGCAGAACGCCAGTCCGCCTTCCGCCACCAGAAATCCGGTGCCGCCCCGGCCAGCACCATTACCGCCTACCTTCCGCCCTGCAGGCGGCTCTTCACGATCAAGGGATGCAGAAACGACTCCAGCGCCGTCAGTGTGCGCGACAGCGAGCCGGACATCTGCTGCACGGCCTCGAGCCCCGCCCGCATCATCGCCTCGCGGGCCGCGTGGTTCTCCAGCAGGAAATGGACTGCACCCGCCAGCATCTTCGCGTCCTTCACCAGCCGCGCCCCGCCTTTCTCGATGAGCAGGCGATAGGCTTCCCGGAAGTTCTGGACATTCGTGCCCGACAGCACCGCCGTGTTGAGCATTGCCGGCTCCATCGGGTTCTGCCCGCCCTCGCCCGCCAGCGACCGCCCGACGAACGCGATCTCCGTCAGCCGCAGGTAGAGGCCCATTTCGCCGATGCTATCGCCCAGGAATACATCCGTGTCCGGCGTCACCGGCTGCCCGCTGCTTCGGGTCACCACCCGCAGACCACGCCCGGTCAAATCTTCCACCAGCGCCTCCGCGCGGTGCGGATGCCGCGGCACAATAATGGACAACACATCCGGATGGCGCGTGCGCAATGCCTTGTGCACCTGGGCCGCGATCTGCTCTTCGCCCTCATGGGTGGAGATCGCCGCCCACGTTTTCCTGTTGCCAATGCACTTCAGGTAGAAGTCGAGCAGCGCGTCGTCCACCGGCGGCGGCTCCGTGTCACCCTTGAGGTTGCCCGCTACGGTGACGGGCCGGGCGCCCAGCGTGCGGAACCGGTCGCCATCGGTTTCCGACTGCGCGATCACATGCGCGAAATTCTCGAACAGCGCCTCCGCCACGAACGGCGCCTTCTGCCAGCGCTCGAACGACCTGTCCGACATGCGGGCGTTGACCAGCACCTGCGGGATCCGGCGAGCGCCGAGTTCCAGGATCGTCACCGGCCAGACCTCGGATTCCGCGACGATAGCAAGATCCGGCTTCCAATACGAAAGAAAGCGGCTGACCGCCGGCTGCAGGTCGAGCGGTACGAACTGGTGGATCACCCGGTCGCCGAGCCGTTCCGAGACCACCCTTGCGGACGTGACCGTTCCCGTGGTCAGAAGCACATAAATCCCCGTCCGCAGAATACGGTCGATCAGCCCCAGCACCGCCGCCGTCTCGCCGACGCTTGCCGCGTGCACCCAGACCAGCGGCCCGTCGGGCCTCTCCCGGCTCGGCTGGCCGTAGCGTTCGTGGCGCCGCGCGCGATCCTCCTTGCCCTTGCCGACGCGGGACAGGACATAGAGACCGATGAATGGCATCGCGGCAACGCCCGCCCAGCGATAAGCCGTCAGCAGAGTTCGCGCCCAACGTTCACTCATCGGCGACCATCTGCCAGCTGATAGGCGCGCAGAGTGGTTTCATTGAGGGCATCCGTCAGCTGCCTGCGTGCTTTCTCCATCTCGCCCTCATCCGCATCGGCGGGGACCAGGATAGGTTCACCCATGACGGCCGACAGCCGTCCGAAAGGTAGGTTGATTGTCGTCTTGTCCCAGCTCTTCTCCAGAACCTTCCGCCGGCTCGTCGCCACCGCAAACGGAAGGATCGGCCGTCCCGTGAGCTTGGCCAGCGTGATGATGCCGAGCCCGGAACTGCGTGGAACACCATGCGGAATGTCCGCGATCATCGCCACGTTGCTGCCCTGCTCCATCGCCCGCTTGAGCTGGATGAGCGCTCGCGCGCCACCCTTCTTGGCATGGTCAACGCCCTCGCGCCCGCCCGATCCGCGCACCACCTCGAGCCCGAACCTCTGCGCCACCAGCGCATTGAGCTCCGCGTCCGCGCTGCGCGACACCAGTGCTGTCACCTTCAGCCCCTTCGCCATGAAGACTGGGGTGAGAAGATGCTGGCCGTGCCACATGGCAAGTATCGCCGGCTCATGGGTCTTCACGGCCGCCACTGGATCATCCGATCCCTCGACAAGCCGGTTCGTCCGGCGCACGAACGTGAGAGCCCCGCCAATGACGGACGCGATGGCATTCTTCGCCAGACTGGATTGGGCGAGAGGACCCCGAATACGCTGCCACAGTCTTTTCATCGGCCGCTTCTCCGGGCATGCGTTTCGTCGGGAGTCGGCGTCGGACGATTGGGTCATGCTGTCTGAACGTCCGGCTTAACCGTTGCTTGCCTGCGGTTCGAGCAGCCGGTGCAGATGCACGATAAAGTAGCGCATATGCGCGTTGTCCACCGTTTCCTGCGCCTTTGCCCGCCACGCCACCTCCGCGGACTTGTAGTCCGGGAAGATGCCGACGATGTCTAGCTTGGACAGGTCACGGAATTCCGTACTGTTGAGAGACGTCAGCTCGCCACCGAAGACAAGATGAAGAAGCTGTTTCTTGGGTTTTTCCTCGTCCATGTCCCTTTGTTCTCCGTTCGCAGAAGAGTTGGGTAGGCGCTCGGATCGCGTTCAAAAGGCAAGCAACGCAAATCACTTGCCCTTTTTGTCGCCATTCGTCGTGGCAGGCAACCCCGCCCGCGCCCAACTCAACACATTCAGCCAAGTGTTCCGGTCATGATCCGCAGCAGTTCCCCGCTTCCGGCGGCTAGCGGTCCCTTCTCCGGATCGCTTCCGCCCAGGTAGGGACGCTGCCCGCCGGCGTCCAGAAGCAGCCCGCCGGCTTCGCTGAGGATCAGGTCGGCGGCCGCGAGATCCCAATCGTGCGAATATGGCTTGACGAAGGTTGCATCCAGCTCGCCGCGCGCCACCATGGCGATGCGGTAGGCGAGCGAAGGTATGTGCGACGGGATCTGCACCCCCTGCAGCAGCTCGCCCGGGAGCCTGTTGATCATGGCCTTCGCACCGGCGATCCTGAGTTCGCCGCCCTGCGGCCGCACGGCAATGGCCGAGCCATTGGCGAAGGCGCCCTGCCCCGCGGCGGCGGTGAACACTTCCCTGCGGGCCGGGCAGTCGAGAACGCCGGCGATCGTGCGGCCGTTTTCAACCACCGCGATGCTGACGCACCAGATGTCCTTGCCGCCGATGAAGGCACGCGTTCCGTCGATCGGATCCACGACGAACGTGCGCTGCGCCTTCAGCCGGTCCGGCTGATCGGCCGTTTCCTCCGACAGCCAGCCGTAATCGGGCCTGGCCGCCAGCAGCTTGTCGCGCAGGAACCTGTCCACCGCCAGATCGGCGGCGCTGACCGGAGAATTGCCCTCCTTGAACCATACCTCCGGATCGCGCCGGTAATAGCTGAGCGCGATCTCGCCCGCTTCCCGCGCAGCCTCGAGGATCAGCTTCAGGTCGTCGGCGGGACTGGTTGTCCGGGCCTCATTCTCCTGCAACAGTCATTCCTTCTATCAGAAGCGTGGGCGCGGCGATCCCGAAATTCCGGTCGAGATCATTCGCCGGCACCATGCGCATGAACATTTCCTTGAGGTTCGACGCGATGGTGATCTCCGAGACGGGATAGGCAATCTCGCCGTTCTCGATCCAGAAGCCGGCAGCACCGCGGCTGTAGTCACCGGTGATCAGGTTTGCGCCATGGCCGAACAGTTCGGTCACGTAGAACCCGCTCTTGATCGCGCCTATCAGCTCTTCGGGAGTGCTCTCGCCCGGCTCGATGGCGAAGTTGGTCGAAGCGGGCGTCACCGACGAACCCGAGCGCACACCGCGCCCGTTGGTCTCGAGCCCGAGTTCGCGCGCCGTGGAGGTGGACAGCAGCCAGCACATGAGCACGCCGCTCTCGACCGGCACCAGTTTCTCGCCCTGCACGCCCTCGCCGTCGAAGGGCCGGGACGACGGCCCGCGCCGGCGCAGCGGCTCGTCAGTCACCGTGATGCCGGCGGAGGCAATCTGCTGCCCCATCTTGTCCTTGAGGAAGCTCGTCTTGCGCGCGACCGCCGCCCCGTTGATGGCCGAGGCAAGCGCGCCGGCAAGGCCCCGCGCCACGCGCGGATCGAACACCACCGGAAAAACGCCCGTCTTCACGCGTCGCGAGTTGAGGCGTTTCACCGCCCGCTCGCCTGCGCGGCGTCCAATGACTTCCGGCGCTTCCAGATCGGCGAAATGCAGCCGCGAACAGAAGTCGTAGTCGCGCTCCATGCCCGTGCCAGTACCAGCCACCACGCTCACCCCGCGCGAGAAGCGCGTCGCCGAATAGGCGCCGAGAAACCCGTGCGACGTGGCCAGCACCAGCCCGCCTTCGCTCGCCGAAGCGCTTGCTCCCGAGGACTTGGTGACACCTTCGACCGCCATGGCGGCGGCTTCAGTGGCCAGCGCGTCTTCTGTCAGCTGCTCCGAGGATACTTCGGTCGCGTCGACCAGATCGAGGTCCGGGATTTCCCTTGCCAGCCGCTCTGGGTCCGCCAGCGACTGATACGGATCTTCCGGCGAGACCCTGGCCATTGCCACGGCCCGCTCGGCAAGTTCCTGGGCGTCCCCGTCCATCGCGGCGGAGACGCTTGCCACCCGCTTGCCGACGAATACGCGCAGCATCATGTCATTGCTTTCGGCGGACTCGGTTCCTTCCACCTTGCCGAGTCGGACCGCAACGCTGCGGGAACGCGAGCGCGTGACCACCGCATCCGCCGCGTCGGCCCCCGCGCGCTTGGCCGCCTCCACCAGTTCGGCGACGCGGTCGATCAGAATCTGCTGGTCCGAAGCTTTACTCATGAGATGGCCTTCACGTGGTGGGGAACCGGATCCGCTGTGAACCCGGCGCGGTTTTCAACCAATCATTTATGGCTCTCGCGGACGCAACGCAAGGAGAGCCGCCCTCAGCGCGCGTCCCCCGTATACGATCGCCCGGACAGATGCGCCGAGATGGCCCTGTCCAGTTCGCGCTTGACCTCATCCTTGAGCCCCGCCGTCTGCCGCATGATCGCATCCATCTTCAGGAAATCAAGGACCCGGAAATTGCCCACCGCCGGCCGCAGGAACACATCGGGACGCGAGACCTGAAGCTTCGTTTCGATGATCGAATTCATCATCAGCTGCGTCGCGCCGTAGAGCAGATCGACCAGCGACGGCGTCCCCCGCCCGGCCGGGTGGGGCACGCCCACGACATCCACGGCCACGACGATGTCCGCCATCCCTTCCAGAAGATCATAGGGCACCGGATTGAAGAAGCCGCCGTCGATCAGCGTCATGCCGTCCCGCTCGACCGGCCGGAACACGGCGGGCAGAGCCACGGAAGCCGCCAGCGTTGAAATCAGCGCCCCGGACCGGAACACGGTGAGCCGGTGGCCAAAAAAGTCGGTGCCCGTCACCAGGAGCGGTATCTTCAGTTCCTCGAATGTGGCTGGAATGGTCTCCGGCAGGAATTCCCGCAGCACCGCCTCGGCATCGAGCCGTCCGAACAGCATCGCAGACTCGAGCAGCGAGCTGAGCGAAGCCCTTTGCGCGCGCCAGATCCTCGACGCGACCTTTGGCTTGTTCGACAGAAGCGCCTGGGCGTAATCCCGGACCTCCCGGCCCGTCATGCCGGAAGCCATCGCCGCGCCCATCATCGCGCCGATGGACGAACCAGCGATGGCCACTGGCTTGATGCCCATCTCGTCGAGGGCCTCCATTACGTGGATGTGAGCGAGGCCCCGGGCTCCGCCCCCGCCAAAAGCCAGAGCGATGCTCGGGGCCCCCGTCATGATACCTTGACCCTAGCCGTCTTCGCGGCCGACGACGAGCACGGCAGGCTTCGACGAAAGGAGCTTCGCCGCTATGGCCTTCACATCGTCAATCGTCACCGCGTCATAGAGGTCGTTCAGCTGATCGAGGTAGTCGATCGGCCTGTTGTTGCGCTGCAGGCTGACCAGGGTACGCGCGATCTGGCTGGTTGAATCCAGCGCCCCGATGACCACGGACCCCTTCAGGAAGGCCTTCGCGTCATCGACCTCTTGCTGGGAAATGTCGCCCTCGGCCGCCTGCTTCATCACCGTCTCGGCCATTTTCATGGCTTCGCTCGCGCTGTCCGCGCGGGTGCTGGTGGAGACGTAGATCAGACCCCAACCATCCTCGAAATCATTGAACGCGTTCGCGCCATAGGTGAGGCCGCGCTTCTCGCGAAGCTCGCGGAACAGGCGGGAGGTCATGCCGCCGCCGAGCAGATTGGTGAGGACGTTGGCGGCATAGATCTCCGGGCTCTCCCGCGACAGCCCCGGGTAGACCAGCGCGATAGAGGTCTGCGGACGGTCGTAGGGCTGATGCACGCTGATGCCGAACCGCGGTTCAGGCGCCGGGACGGGCTCTACCTCGGCTGTCTCCGGCAGGTCGCCGAACAACTCGTCCAGCACCTTCGTCAGCTCCTCCCTGTCGATATTGCCGGCAACGCCGACCGTCAGGTTGGAACGGGCGAACAGCGCCCGGTGCCGCGCAACCAGATCCTCACGCGCGATGCCCTGCACGCTTTCGGGCGTCGCAATCGCCGCGAGTGGATGTCTGCCGTAGAACTCTTTATTGAACTGCTGCCAGCCCTGCTCGTCCGGGTCATTTTTTGCTTCTTCAAGGGCTGCGATCATGACGCCCTTTGCCAGGTCGATGTCGTCCTGGTCGAAGCGGGGCGCCTTCAGCGCAAGCGCGAGAAGCTCAAGCGGTTCCTTCTCCTCGCCCTTGAGGAGTCGGATGGATCCATTCACCTGATCGGAATTGGCACGGAAGGAAAAGCTGGTCCCCGTCGCATAGAGGCGCGACGCGAACGCATCGCGGTCCAGGTCGCCCGCACCCTTGTCGAGCAGGTTGCTCATGAGCTCGGTGAGGCCCTC
Source organism: Chelativorans composti (assembly GCF_039541695.1). NCBI lineage: Bacteria > Pseudomonadati > Pseudomonadota > Alphaproteobacteria > Hyphomicrobiales > Phyllobacteriaceae > Chelativorans > Chelativorans composti. Next base: position 136,049 of record NZ_BAABGS010000073.1, read on the forward strand.
CTTGCCCTGAGGGTCCTGCAATGAGCCGCCATTGAAGGAGAAGGAGATGACGATCATCTGGTCCGTGGGATCGTTCATCAACCATGCCTTGACACCCTTCGGCGAGACCACCTCCTCGATCTCGACGGCCCGCGCGGTCTGCACCGCGAGCAGCAGCGTTCCGCAGACGAGCACCCCGCGGAAGGCTGAAAATATCCGGTTCGTTGTCTTGTTCATGGCAATGTCTTTCAATCCGCGGCCGTCTCGTTGTCGGCGGGCATCAGGTAGCCCTTAACGCTCCGGTCCAGGAGCAGGTACTTTCGCGCCGCCTCCTGGATCTTCTCGAGCGTCACCGCCTCGAGCCGCTCGCGCGCGTCATCGAGCTCATCCACCGTCCCGCCTTCGATGAGATCCGACGCATACTGGACCGCGCGTGACATCATGTTGTCCCTGGCGAAGACGAACTGGCTCGCATAGACCTTCTTGGCCGTCTCCAGCTCCTCCGCCGTTACCCCGTCCTGCAGAACCGCCTCCAGCTCCTCGCGGATCGCGGCTTCGACGGCCTTCAGTGCCTCCGGATTGATCGGATCGGCGCCCACGGCGAAGCGCGCATAGTCGCGGTCACTGGAAAGGTAGGCATAGACCCGCGCCGCGGTGCGGTCCTTGATGACCAGCCTGCGGTGCAGACGGCTGCGCTCGCCGCCGCCGAGAATCTCGCCGAGCACGGCGAGCGCATCGTTCAAGTCCCGATCTTCCGAATAGGGCGCCGGAGCGACCCACGCCTGATAGAAGCTCGGAATGGTCACGCGGTCGTCCTTGAGCGTTACCGTGCGCTCGGTGCGTGCCGGTGGCTCCGTTGGACGCACGCGCTCCGGCAGGTCCGGCCCGCGCTCCACCTTGCCGTAGGTCTTCTCCGCAAGCTGCCGCACCGTCTCTGCATCCACGTCGCCGACCACCACCAGGATCGCGTTGTTGGGAACGTAGTAGCGGTTGTAGAAATCGATAAGCTGCTCGCGGGTCAGCCCCTCGATCTCGTTCCGCCAGCCGATGACGGGGCGCCCGTAGGGATGGTTGACGAACAGCGCTGCACCAAAGGCTTCGCCGAGAATCCCGCCCGGATTGTTGTCCGTGCGCATCAGGCGTTCCTCGAGCACCACCTGGCGCTCCGTCTCGATGGTCTCGTCATCAAGGATGAGATTGCGCATCCGGTCGGCCTCGAAAGCCATCATCTGCTCGAGCGCGCTCGGAGGAACTTTCTGATGGTAGACCGTCATGTCGTGAGTGGTGAACGCGTTGTGGCTGCCACCAAGCGCCTGCACGGCCGCGTCCAGTTCTCCGGCCGCGTGGTTCTTTGTCGCCTTGAACATCAGATGCTCGAAGAAGTGCGCCATGCCGGAGAGGCCGGGCGGCTCATCGGCAGCGCCGACCTTGTAAGCCAGCAGATGCGTGACGATAGGCACCCGGCGCTGCGGCACCACCACCACCTGCAGCCCGTTTTCGAGTGTGAAGACATCGATGTCGGGCTTCTTGACGGCTTCCTCGGCATAGGCCCGAGAAACCAGACCGGCGACAAGAGCAACAATACTCAAGAAATACACAAAAACAGAGATACGTCGAAATATCTGCATCTATACTTGTCCCTGGTAGAAGCCGATTAGCTCTTGCTCTCTGATTTTGACCAAAATCAGACTACCCGGCAGATGCTCAGGCTGCTTGAAGCGTAGATCCGGCGATCGAGCAGTGTCAGCCCTTCCGGCAACTGGAAAGGGTTTGAGGCCGTCTCTTCGACGACGACCAGGGCACCTTTCTCGAGCCAGCCCCCTGCCAGCAGCGAGGCGACAGCCTTCTCGCCGAGCCCCTTGCCGTAAGGTGGATCGGCGAACACCAGCCGGAACGGCTGCATGGTGCCGATCGGCCCCATATGGGTTGCATCGCGTCGGAAGATGCGCGTGCAGCCCGGCAATCCGAGCGCCTCCACGTTTTCCCGGATCAACGCCCTGGCCGCGATGTCCTGCTCGACGAACAGGCAGTAGGCCGCGCCGCGGGAAATCGCCTCGATCCCGAGCGCCCCGGTGCCGGAAAAGAGATCCAGCACCCGCGCGCCCTCGATCGAACCCGGATAGGCATGTTCCAGAATGTTGAACAGCGACTCCCGCGCGCGGTCCGTCGTCGGACGGATCGCGTCCGACTTCGGTGTCGCAAGCCGCCTGCCCTTCAAAGCCCCACCAACGACCCGCATTCGACCTTACCGCTTCTTCTTTGCTGCCCCTGCCCTGGACTTGCCGGCAGGCTTGGCGCCCGCCTTCGCCGGTTTCGCAGCCTTTGCCGCCTTGCCGGCCTTTCCGGTGCTGTCAGCCTTGCGGGCCGCACCCTTCGCTGGCTTCGGCTTGGAAGCCGGCGTTTCCTTCTTCACGGTCGGGCGGGCCCCGGGCGCGATCCACACGTGAGCGGTACGGGGCCGCATCGGTTCTACGACCTCGGTGCGCTTGCCGCCCGTTTTCCGTCCGTCAGTTCCACCGGCGGCTTTGCCGGCAACGGCAGCCTTCGCTCCGGCAGCCCCCTTTCCGGCTGCGCCCCTGGTAGCCTTCACGCTCCTGAGCGGCTTGGTCTGAAGCCGGGCGCGAGCCTCCTCGCGAATTTCCTCGCGCGACTTCTTCCTGCCCTTGGGCGCTGCGGTTTGCTCCTTCTTGCCTTCCTTCTCCTCGAGTGCCAGCAGTTCAGCCGGCTCCTGACCGGCCCGCACCGGGCGGTTAGGGAACGGATACAGGATCGGTGCATCGAAGTTCGCGCCAGCTTCCTCGACCAGGCGCGGCCCGAGCTGGTCACGCAGCGTCCTGCCCTTCACCTCCTGCACCGCGCCCTCCGGCAGGTCACCGAGCTGGAACGGGCCGAAGGACACGCGAATGAGCCGCGTCACCTGCAGCCCTAGGGCGCCCATGACGTTCTTGACCTCGCGGTTCTTGCCTTCCCGGAAGGCGACGGTAAGCCAGGCGTTGCTGCCCTGCTTCCGGTCCAGCGTCGCCTCGATCGAGCCGTAGAACACGCCGTCGACGGCAATGCCGTTCCTGAGTTCGTCCAGCTGCTCCTGCTCCACCTGCCCGTGCACGCGCACGCGGTAGCGGCGCAGCCAGCCCGTCGTCGGCAGTTCGAGGACGCGCGCCAGTCCGCCGTCATTGGTGAGCAGCAGCAGACCTTCCGTATTGATGTCGAGCCTACCGACGGTCACCACGCGCGGCATCCCCTTGGGCAGTACGTCGAAGATGGTGGGGCGCCCCTCGGGATCTTTCGTGGTCGTCACCAGCCCCGCCGGCTTGTGGAACAGGAACAGGCGCGTACGCTCCGGGGGCGGCAGGCGTTCGCCATCCACCTCGATGCGGTCGCGCGGAGAAACGTTCACCGCCGGTGTGGTCAGCACCTTGCCATTCACCTTCACTCGGCCCTCGGCAATCATCGCCTCGGCTTCGCGCCGGGACGCGATGCCCGCGCGCGCCAGCCGCTTCGCGATGCGCTCGGAGCCGTCCGCCTCGCCGGCGATCTGCGCGCCCGCATTCTTCGCGGCCTTCGCGCTGCCAGTGCGTTTGCCCGCGCTCTTCTCTGTCGTGTCGTACTTCTTTCTTGGACCGCTGCCCTGGCCGGCCGCAGCAGCCGGTTGCTTCTTGTTCTTCATAACGCCTTTGCCGCTTGAGGCACCAATGGGTTCTGCAGGAATGCCCGGGAAACGGAGGGATGCAGAAACCGGGTTATCTTCAAATCAGGGTTTAGATCATTTTGCGTCTTAGTGGAATCACCCGCGGTTACCTATAGCGGTTCCAGGAAAAGTGGATACCGGTTTTCCGTCCGGAACCGCGACAGGCAAAAGACCGGTTCCAGGAAAAGTGGGTGCCTGCCCGGGTCTGGCGGGGCCGTGCGGCAGACGGCAAGCGGGAGCATTCAGCAAAACCCCCGCCAGCAGGGCTGGCAGGGGTTTTGTTCGTTTGCCGTAGCGCGGTTCGGCCGGATCAGAATTCCTTGCCGATCAGCCGGTCGAGCGAATACTTGCCGCCGCCGAAGGCCGCGATCAGCGCGGCGCCCGCAGCCCAGAAGGTCGAGTTGAACACAGCCTTGCTCTGCACCTGGTGCAGGAAGGCATAGCCGCCGTCTGCGAGCAGCCGCGCCTGGCCCTGCGGGGTCAGGTACTCGAGATTCGCCTTCAGGAACTCGATGCCTTCAGGCGTAAGGAACGCATCGCCATAGGGGCGGGTCACATGGAACCAGATGGTGATGGCGAGCATCACCGCATTGGCAAGCGCGATCGGACGGGTGAGCAGGCCCAGCGCCATCATCGCACCGCCCACGAACTGCATCACCGCCAGCAGCGGCGAGAAGAACCAGCCTGCCGGCCAGCCCAGCACGTTTTCCACGAAGCCCACCTGCGCGAAAGGCGCGGTGATCTTCGGCCAGCCTTCCACCATCAGCAGGCCGCCGATGATCACGCGGAAAATGGCCCAACCGACCGGCTGGGCAAAGCAGTGGTAGAACGGCGCCATGAACGGCAGGATGAGCCGCTCACGCGGGCTCGAGGTCATTTCTTCCATGGTTTAGATCCCTTCGACTGGGCGGGCATGGATGCCGCCCGAATCCTCCTCTGGGGCGCCACCGCGGTCGGCGTGACCGGGGCGCGCCTTCCCGTCACTGCTAAATCGCCTGTGATGTAAACGTATTGCGATGGATCAAACCCTGGTTAGGAAACTGTCGACAGCGGGCCCGAATTATCACCTGGCGGCACCCTCTCCGGGGGTGGCGGCAGGAGAATATCGGTTTTCAGAGACCGGCCTTCGCCCCTGGAGCCACACCCGACGCCGCAGACCCTCTCTGCTGTCCACGAAAAAGGGCCGACCTAACCCCTTGTTGTTGGGCTATTCCCGGCAAGTGCCTGTTTCTCCTTTTCGCCGAATTGCAGTAATAGTGGCTCGCAACCGCCGCAACGGCAGTTGCGCGCGATTCAGAACCGCCCTTGCCGGGTACAGGAGATCCATGACGAAACCCGCCGGGAACTATGTGAGCTTCATGCAGGTCGCCCTCGAGGAGGCCCGTGCCGCGGCCGAGAGGGGCGAGGTTCCCGTCGGCGCGGCCATTGTGCGCGACGGCGAGATTCTGGCACGCGCTGGAAACCGTATGCGCGAGCTGAGGGACCCGACGGCCCATGCCGAAATGCTCGCCATCCGAATGGCCTGCGAAGCGCTCGGCTCCGAGCGGCTGACCGGTGCAGACCTTTACGTCACGCTTGAGCCCTGCGCCATGTGCGCCGGCGCGATCTCCTTCGCCCGCATCAACCGGCTCTATTTCGGCGCAAGTGACGAAAAGGGCGGCGGGGTGCTGCACGGCGGCCGCTTCTTCTCGCAGCCGACCTGCCACCACGCGCCTGAGGTTTACGACGGCATCGGCTCCGCGGAAGCGACCGCGCTGCTCAAGGATTTCTTCGCCGCCCGCCGCTCATCGGCAGAAGGGGCCTGAACCGGCCTTCGGAAACTGCCCCGTCCCCCGGAAAAGAAAATCGCCCCGTCCGCGGGGACAGGGCGATTGAAATCTTCCGAAACCGCCGGATCAGAACGGCCAGAGGCGACCGAGGCCGCCGCCACCCGCCTTGCGCTTTGCCTCGCGTTCCTTGACGGCTTCATCCTTGCCGATCTCTCCGGCCGGGGCCGTCGGCTCGGGCTGGCGATAGGTCAGCGGCGGATCACTGAGATAGCGGCGGACATTGGGATCGCCCTGCTTGGACATCTGTTTGCGGCGCAGGACCTCAGCCCGCTGCTCCTGCGGCGAAAGCTTCGAGAAGTCCACGTCCTGGCCCGAAGCTACCAGATCCCGCACCACCGGCGAACGGTAGCTCGGATCGTTCTGGTGCTCGGTCGCCTCGGCGCGAATGCGTGCGAGACGCTCCTCCGGGCTTTCCGGCCATGCCGGATTGTTCGAGGCGATGTTCTCCTGCGGCGGCGGCAGCACCGTCGCTGATGGCGGTTTCACCAGCTCCGGACGCGGCTTGTAGTCGATGGCCTGCCGTTCCCGCGGCCCGAGGGAAAGAATGCCGGTGACATCCTCCAGGAGCTGCTGCTCCGAGGTCTTCCCGGTGCCATAGGTTGCCCCGCCGCATCCGGCGAGAACGACCGCGGAGGCTGACACTGCCGCGCAGGCAGCTATCCGCAAAGCCCGTGAAACGCTGAGCTGCTCCGCCCTGCCATTCCTGATGACCATGTACTCTCCTAACCCCTGCTCAAGCCGCTGGGGGCCTGTGCGCGCCATCTTCCCCCTGAATCCGACAAGAGAATGGCGATATAAGGCACTTATTATAGGAGGGGCGGCCCGTGCGCAACGCTGCCGCCCCTCTTAAATCAGTATGAATCGCTTTCCACAGGCCGTCTGGCCCAAAGATTACTTGGCCAGGAGACCCTTTGCCGCGAGTTCGCGGAGCGCCGCCGCGTCACGCGCCGAGACATCCGGATATTCGGGATCCGAGCCCACGTCCTCGGTGTAACGCCAGGAGCGGGCGCACTTGCGACCGCTCGCACGCTTGAACACGACACCCACGCCCCGCACCTCGTCGATGCGGAAGGCATCCGCCGGAGCCTCGCCCTCGACGATCTCGATGGCGCTGGTGATGCACACCTCGGCCATGTCGGTGCCCTTCACCGCCTCGGCAAGCACCGGGTCTGAAATGTAGACCACCGGCGCGGCTTCGAGCGAGGAACCGATTGTCTTGGCCTTGCGCTCCACCTCAAGCGCACCCGTCACCACGCGGCGCACCTGGCGGATCTTCTCCCACTTGGCCTTGAGCGCGTCATTGCGCCACTCGGACGGTACCGGGCGGAACTGCTCCAGGTGCACGCTCTCGGCCTGCGGATAGCGCGACAGCCATGCCTCCTCCATCGTGAAGGGCAGCATCGGCGCCAGCCACGTCACGATATGGTCGAACAGGTGGCGCACCACCTGCAGCGCCGACTTGCGGCGGATGCTCGACGGGGCGTCGCAGTACAGCGCATCCTTGCGGACGTCGAAGTAGAAGGCAGACAGCTCCACCGTCATGAAGTCGATCAGCGCGCGCGTGATCCGCTTGAAGTCGAAGTTGTCGTAACCCTTGTTCACGATCTCGTCGATCTCGGCGATCCGGTGCAGGATCAGGCGTTCCAGCTCGGGCATCTGCTCGACCGGGATCACCTCGCCCTCGTCATGCGCCAGCGTGCCCAGCATCCAGCGGATCGTGTTGCGCATCTTGCGGTAGGCGTCGATGTTCGTCTGCAGCACGTTCTTGCCGAGACGCTGGTCCTCGCCGTAGTCCGTGGTCATCACCCACAGGCGCAGGATGTCGGCGCCGGACTGTTTCATCACGTCCTGCGGAACCACCACGTTTCCGAGCGACTTCGACATCTTGCGGCCATCCTCGTCCATGGTGAAGCCATGGGTGATGACCGTGTCGTAGGGCGCGCGTCCGCGCGTGCCGCAGCTTTCCAGCAGAGATGAATGGAACCAGCCGCGATGCTGGTCGGAACCCTCCAGGTAGACGTCCGCCGGCCACTTGAGGTCCGGACGGTCCTCCAGCGTGAACGTGTGGGTCGAGCCGGAGTCGAACCACACGTCAAGGATGTCCTTCACCTGCGTCCAGCGGTCCTTGTCGTCGCGGCCTTCCAGGAAACGGTCCTTCGCGCCCTCGGCGAACCAGGCGTCCGCGCCTTCGGCTTCAAAGGCTTCGAGGATACGGGCATTGACCTTTTCATCCTTGAGGATGTTGCCGTCCTCGTCGACGAACACGCAGATCGGCACGCCCCAGGCCCGCTGACGGGAAAGCACCCAGTCCGGTCGCTCCTGGATCATCGCGCGCAGGCGTGCCTGACCGGCCGGCGGCACGAAGCGCGTCTCGTCGATCGCCTTCAGCGCACGCGTGCGCAGCGTCGCACCGTCGCCAAGGTCCTTGTCCATATAGACGAACCACTGCGGCGTGTTGCGGAAGATCACTGGCTTCTTGGAGCGCCAGGAATGCGGATACTGGTGCTTCAGGCGGCCGCGGGCGAACAGCATGTTCGCGCCGATCAGCGCGGTGATCACCGCCTGATTGGCGTCGCCCTTCTTGCCGTTGTCGTCGATCACGCGGGCCGGACCACCCTCGCGGTCCGGACCGAAGCCCGGCGCGTCCTTGGTGAAGAAGCCGGCGTCATCCACGGTGAACGGGATGCTGGTGTCGATGCCGCGCGCGGCAAGGTCCTTGGCCGCGTCCATCCAGGCCTCGAAGTCCTCACGGCCGTGGCCCGGAGCCGTGTGGACAAAGCCGGTACCGGCATCGTCGGTGACGTGGTCGCCCGGCAGCATCGGCACGGGGAACGTGTAGCCGCCCCCAAAGCCCTTGAGCGGGTGCTGGAGCGTCATGCTGAACAGCTCGTCGGCGCTCACGTCGCGGATCTTGCGGTAGCCGAGCTTGGCCTTCTCGAACGAGCCTTCCGCCAGCACGTTCGCGAAGATCAGCTTTTCGCCCGGCTGCGGGCCGTAATCGTTCTCCGCCGATGTCACCTCATAGAGGCCGTACTCGATGCGCGGCGAATAGCTGACCGCGCGGTTGCCGGGGATCGTCCACGGCGTGGTCGTCCAGATCACCACATGGGTGCCGAGCAGGTCGGCCGGCCCTTCCACCACCGGGAACTTCACCCAGATCGTGTCGCTTTCGTAGTCGTGGTACTCGACCTCGGCTTCAGCGAGCGCCGTGCGCTCAACCACCGACCACATCACCGGCTTGGAGCCACGATAGAGCTGACCCGACATGGCAAACTTGAGCAGCTCGCCGGCGATCCGCGCCTCCGAATGGAAGGCCATCGTCGTGTACGGATTCTTGAAGTCGCCCTCGACGCCCAGGCGGCGGAACTCTTCCGTCTGCACCTTGATCCAGTGCTGGGCGAACTCGCGGCACTCCTGGCGGAACTCGTTGATCGGCACCTCGTCCTTGTTCTTGCCGGCGGCGCGATACTTTTCCTCGATCTTCCACTCGATCGGAAGGCCATGGCAGTCCCAGCCCGGCACATAGTTGGAGTCATAGCCGCGCATCTGGAACGAGCGCGTGATGACGTCCTTGAGCACCTTGTTCAGCGCATGGCCGATGTGGATGTTGCCGTTGGCATAGGGTGGGCCGTCGTGCAGCACGAACTTGGGCCGCCCCTTCGACTGCTCGCGCATCCGCCGGTAGAGGTCCATCTCCGTCCAGCGCTTGACGAACTCAGGCTCCTTCTCGGGCAGGCCGGCGCGCATCGGGAAATCGGTCTGCGGCAGGTAGAGGGTCTTTGAATAATCCAGCTTCTCGGAAGTATCGCTCATTACTTTTGCCGTATGGGTTGCGATGACCGTATGGTCCCGCTGATGATCGTATCAGAAGGTGGAAGGCGCCACGAGCGCAAGTATCCCGGCCGTTCCCGGCGTCACGCCATAAGGAAGGCCGGGCCAGTAATTCGCAGAATGGATAGGCTCATACCGGCACGCGTCATCATGCTGGCGCTTTTAGCCGACGCCCGCGAAAGAATAAAGCGTTTCTTGCAGGTAGCGTCTTATGAGGAAACCTTCTGGAGCTTTCGGCACCGCCATCCTCGCCGTCCGATTCTCGTGACTTGCATAATCCCCAATCTATGGCTGCAATTCCCTTTGATCAGGCGGGGAGGGATGACAATGCCGACCGGCACAACCACCAAGGTTACAGAACAACGGCCAACTCCTCGGCGAAATCGTAGCCGCCCGGGCAGCCTTTCAAAAGGCGAGCGCGCACGCCTCACAACTGAAGCGTGAAATCGAGCGCTCCTCAATTATCCCGCGCAATCTGCAAGCCAGACAGACATCCGGCAGATCGTTGAAGCGAAGAAAGCCGCTCCGCACTGACCATGCGCTAGAACGCCAGCGCCAGATCCAGCTCCGACAGCGGGCGCACGCCGGAAAGCAGCGCCCGGGCCTCCGCCTCGTCAATCCGCATCTGCTGGACCATCGGGTCCAGCCCGTCGAACTTCTCCTCCGGCCGCAGAAATCCGAACAACGAGACCGAACAGACCTCGCCATAGATCTCGCCTGCGAAGTCGAAGATGAAGGTCTCGAGGAGCGGATGGCCTTCGCTGTCCACGGTCGGCCGCCGTCCGAAGCTCGCGACCCCGTCGTGGAGGGACCCGTCCGCGCGGCGCAGCCGCACCGCATAGATTCCGTGGGCAAGCTCGACATCATCGGGCAGCACCATGTTGGCCGTCGGGAAGCCGAGCGTGCGTCCCAGCTTCTTGCCGTGCGTGACCTCCGCCTCCACCGTGTAGCGGTAGCCGAGCAACCCGGCCGCTTCCGCCACCCTGCCCTCCTTCAGAGCCGCGCGGATCCGGCTCGAGGAGATGACCTCGCCGCCCTCGTCGGCGAATGCCTCGACAATGCTGACGCCGAATCCGAGAGACCTGCCTGCCTCCGCGAGGCTGTCCGAATTGCCGCCGCGCGCCTTGCCGTAATGGAAATTGTAGCCGGTCACGATCTCCCGCGCGCCTAGCTTGCCCGCGAGGATCTCGCGCTCGAAGGCCTCGGCGGGAATCGCCGCGAAATCCCGGTCGAAACATTGCTCGATGACCGCGTCGAAGCCGAGCAGCTCCAATAGCCGCGCCTTCATGGCAGGCGGCGTCAAGCGGAACAGCGGCTGCTCCGGACGGAAGACGCTCCGGGGATTGGGCTCGAACGTCAGCGCCACTACGGGCCTGCCTTGCGCCCTGGCGAGCTCCAGCGCCCGCCCGAGCACCATCTGGTGCCCCCGGTGGACGCCGTCGAAATTGCCGATCGCGACCACACCGCCGCGCAGGTGCTCGGGACAGGCATCGGCCCCTGGAATTCGCAGGAACTCAGTCATTTCCGTTTCGTCAGCGAAGCCTTACGGTTGCGGCGACGGGCGCAAACCCGTGGGACGCCATGTAGTGCGCGAGCCGCTCCGGATCGGGACGTCCGCTCTCGCCATATTCCGACGCATGGATGCCATCGGTCACGAACAGCAGGTCGATTCCCATGCCCGCCGCGCCCTTTACATCCGTCATCAGTCCGTCGCCAATGGCCAGCGCGTCCTTCACGCCGACGGGCCGCCCCAGCACCTCGCTCGCCTTGGCGAGCGTTGCCTCGTAGATCGGGTGATACGGCTTGCCGGCGATCTGCGTCCGGCCGCCGAGCTGGCTGTAGGCCCGCCCCAGCGCACCCGCGCAGTAGATCATGGTGTCGCCGCGCTCCACCACGATGTCCGGATTGGCGCAGATGAACGGCAGATCCCGCGCCCGCAGACGCTGCAGCAGGTCCGTGTAATCGTCCGGCGTCTCGGTGCGGTCATCGAACAGCCCGGTGCAGACCACGCCCGCGGCCTCGAACTCCTCCACCACCTCGACATCGAGCCCGTCATAGAGCGTCATGTCCCGGTCCGGCCCCAGATGAAAGATCTTCCGGGGCCCCGCCTCGATCAGCGACCGGGTGACATCGCCGGATGTCACCACCGCGTCATAGGCATCGTCGGGAACGCCCAGCGAGCGGAGCTGCTCGATCACCGGTCCGAACGGGCGCGGCGCATTGGTGATGAGAACCACGGCCTTTCCAGCCTGGCGCGCGCGCTGCAGCGCCTCCACGGCCGGCTCGAAGGCCCGAACACCGTTGTGGATGACACCCCAGACGTCGCATAGAATGGCCGAATAGTTTTCAGCCAGCCCATCCAGACGGTCGATGATCTCAAGCGATGCCATGAAGTGTCCCTGGGTTGTTCGTTCGGAAGGCGCGCCGGTTGGCGCGATTTTCGCGAGGGATAGCCTAATGTTCTCCGGCTGTCACGGTTTTTGAAAGGATATTTCCCCGCGGCCGTAACCGTTCATAAACCAGACTTTCGAAACTCGCGCGCCATTAAGAAATAGATTAAGCCCTCGCCCGATAGTCTCCCGACGGACCAGCGGTGGGGGTTCGCCATGATTTTCAAGTTTCTGCGTGACAAGAGCGGCAATTTCGCAATGCTTCTGGCATTGGCCATGGTGCCGATCATCGGAGCCATGGCACTGGCCATCGACTACACGGAGATGAGCCGGCAGCGTCAGGCAACACTCAACGCCTTGGACGCGGCCAACATGGCGACGGCCTGGCGCTACCTGAACGGCGATCCGGATCAGGACGTGCGCCAGTTCGCGCAGGATTTCTTCGAGGCCAATCTCGGCCCCGTGGATCCGTCCAAGGTGACCTTGACGGTTCACCTTCCCGACGAGTCTGAAGGCGGCAACACGATCCGCATGGAAGCGGACCTGCGCTATGACCCGTACTTCTACGGAACCTTCATGAAACTCCTCGGCAAGTCCGGCGAGATCAACATCAAGCTCTACGCGGAAAACGAGGTCCAGCTGAAGAATACGCTGGAAGTTGCGCTTGTCCTCGACAACTCCGGCTCCATGGACGACACGGGCTCCGGTTCCGGCAAGAAGCGCCTGCAGCTTCTGAAGGACGCTGCCAAGCAGCTGGTCGATACCATGGCGAAGCAGGGCCAGCTCATGAAGCAGGTCCAGAAGCCCGTCCAGTTCGCCCTCGTGCCCTTCGCGGCGTCGGTCAACGTCGGCCCCGAACATGCCAACGCGAGCTGGATGGACGTCCAGGGGCGCTCTTCCATCCATCATGAGAACTTCGACTGGACGACCATGCCCTCCAACCTGAAGGTGGAGAAGGTCGGAAACGTCTACCAGAAGACCGGGCAGGACTGGGGGCCGGAACGCTACCAGATCGTGACGCGCTTTACCCTGTTCAACGATCTGCGGCGCAAGTACTGTACGAAATCCAGCAAGAATGTCTGCCAATCCTGGGCAGAAGTACCTGTGACGAGCTGGGCCGGCTGCGTCGAGATGCGTCCTTATCCCTACAACCTCGACGACACGCCGCCTTCTCCGACCAACCCGGACACGCTGTTCGTTCCGATGTTCGCTCCGGACGAGACGGATACGAAGAGCGGCTCCAGGACGGCCTACAACAACTGGTGGGCGGACGCGATCAACAGCACGGCGGCCAACCGTCAGAAGTACATGCCCAAGTACTACGAGGCCAACGAGAGGAGCAGCAACTTCAAGCTCTACAATGAGGGCCCGAACCTGAGCTGCACCACGGTGCCGATTACGCCGCTCACCGATGTCACGACGACGGCGGGCATCAAGCGTATCAAGGATGCCATCGACGGAATGATTGCCGACGGCGCCACCAATGTGCCCGAGGGCATCGCCTGGGGCTGGCGCGTGATCTCCGGCGGAGAGCCCTTCACCGAGGGTCGCCCGGACAAGGAAAAGGGCAACGACAAGGTGATCATCGTTCTCACCGACGGCGCCAACACCTACTATACCCCGAGCAGCCTGGGCTACGCCGACGAGGCCAACAACAAGTCGATCTACTCGAACTACGGCTATGCCTCGAAGAAGCGCATCTTTGACGGCACGAGCCGTCCGACCACCTATGACAATGACAACTACACCAAGGCCATGAACGAGCACATGCAGAAGGTGTGCACGAACGCGAAGAATGCGGGCATCATCGTCATGACCGTCGCGCTGGATCTCAGCACGAAGAAGGCCGACGAAAAGGCGCAGATCGACCTGCTGCAGCAATGCGCTTCCGAATCCCGCGTCCGCCGCGGCCAGAAGCTGTTCTGGAACACGACCGGCGCGGAACTCTCGGAGACCTTCCGGCGCATCGCGGACGAGCTGTCCAACCTCCGCTTCGTCGGCTGATACTATTATCATGCGCAATCAGTCCTGCGCTGCAGACTTGTCGGTGCAGGCCTGATCGGTTAGGGAAACGCGCGGCATGTTCGCGTCACCGCCCCGCGGTGGCCTTCATGCCGCGCGAATATTCATTTCAACCACCAGATCCAGAGCTAAAGACATGGCGGACAAGGCGAACAAGGTGAAGGCAAGGCTCCCGCGCGGATTTGTCGACCGACACCCCGAGGACATTCGCGCTGTCGACGAGATGCTGGTGAAGATCCGCCGCGTCTATGAGCTCTATGGCTTCGAGCCGGTCGAGACGCCCCTCATCGAATACACCGACGCACTTGGCAAGTTCCTGCCCGACCAGGACCGGCCGAACGAGGGTGTCTTCTCCTTCCAGGATGACGACGAGCAGTGGCTGTCGCTGCGCTATGACCTGACGGCACCGCTCGCCCGCTACGTCGCCGAGAACTTCGAGCGCCTGCCCAAGCCCTATCGCAGCTACCGCTGCGGCTGGGTCTTCCGCAACGAGAAGCCCGGCCCCGGCCGCTTCCGCCAGTTCATGCAGTTCGACGCCGACACGGTCGGCGCGCCGGACGTCTCCGCCGACGCCGAAATGTGCATGATGATGGCCGACGTTCTTGAGGAGCTTGGCATCAGGCGCGGCGACTACGTGATCCGTGTCAACAACCGCAAGGTGCTGGACGGCGTTCTGGACTCGATCGGACTGAGCGGTGACGAGCATGCCGGCCGCCGTCTCACCGTCCTGCGTGCCATCGACAAGCTCGACAAGTTCGGTCCCGAAGGCGTGCGTCTGCTGCTCGGCAAGGGCCGCCTCGACGAGAGCGGCGACTTCACCAAGGGCGCAGAACTCGACGACGCAGCCATCGCCAAGGTCATGAATTACATCGAGACCGGCGAGATCGAGGACAATGAAGGCGTGCGCGAGCTTCGCGACATTCAGGCCCTCTGCGCCGCCGCCGGTTACGATGACGGCCGTATCAAGATCGACCCTTCGGTCGTCCGCGGCCTGGAGTATTACACCGGCCCGGTCTTCGAGGCCGAACTGCTGTTCGAGGTTCCGAACGAGGACGGCCAGATCGTCCGCTTCGGCTCCGTCGGCGGCGGCGGCCGATATGATGGGCTGGTCTCCCGCTTCCGCGGCGAACCTGTTCCAGCCACCGGCTTCTCCATCGGCGTCTCCCGCCTGATGACCGCGCTCAAGAACCTCGGCAAGCTGAAGACGGCCGACACCGTTGCGCCGGTCGTGGTCCTCGTCATGGACCGCGACATCGAAAGCCTCGGCCGCTACCAGAAGATGGTCTCCGACCTGCGCCAGGCCGGCGTTCGTGCCGAGATGTACCTGGGCGGCGCCGGAATGAAGGCACAGATGAAATATGCGGACCGCCGCGGCAGCCCCTGCGTCATCATCCAGGGCGGCGACGAGCGCGCGAAGGGCGAGGTACAGATCAAGGACCTGGTCGAAGGTCTGCGCCTTTCCCAGGAAATCGCCGACAATGCCACCTGGCGCGAGGCCCGTCCCGCCCAGTTCTCGGTGCCGGAAGGCGAGATGGTCGAGGCGGTCAAGCGTGTGCTGGCGGCCCAGGCGGAAGACGGACGCGGCTGACGTCCACCCTGCCGGTGGACGCAGACGCTCGCTAACGCGAAAGGCTCGAGCCCGATGACCTCCCGCTACCCATCCTTTGCCGCGGATATCCTCGCCCTGTTCGCCGAGCGGGACGTCGTGCTGACGCATGTCGACATCCTTCAGCCCGCCGACCCGTTCCTCGACATGGCGGGAGAGGACCTGCGCCGCCGCATCTATATGACCGAGAGCGAGACGGGTGAATCCCTCTGCCTGCGGCCGGATTTCACCATTCCCGTCTGCCTGGACCACATTGCCTCGCGCGCATCGACACCGCGCCGCTACGGCTACCTCGGAGAGGTCTTCCGCCAGCGCCGCGAAGGCCGCGCGGAGTTCTTCCAGGCCGGCATCGAGGATCTCGGCTCGCCCGACCGCGCCGAAGCGGATGCGCGCTCCCTCTGCGACGCAACGGCGCTGATCGCCCGGTTGCTCCCTTCTGTTCCCCTCACCATCACGGTCGGCGACAAGGCGATGTTCGAGGCGGTGCTTTCCGCCCTTGGTCTGCCGGGCGGACTGCAGAAGCGCCTGCTGCGCGCCTTCGGCACGCCCGACCGCCTGTCGGCGGCCATCGAGGAGTTCCGAACCGCGCGCGTCTCCCAGCCCCTGCCCGCCGAGATCGCAGGTCTCGTGCTGACAGGCGACGAGAGAGCGCTCGCCGCCTACATCGAGACCGCGATGGTCGACATGGGCTTTTCGCCCGGCGCCGGCCGCCATCCGAGGGAGATTGCCCGCCGCCTCATCGAGAAGCGGCATCTGGATAGCGTGACCCTTTCAGAACAGGCACTCCAGGCGCTCCGCGATTTCCTCGCGATCCGCGTGCCGCTGTCGGACGCCGTGGCCACGCTGGCGGACTTCGCGGTCAGGGCAGGTATCGCCATTGACGAGGCGCTGGCGAATTTCGAGAAGCGCAACGCGGCCATCGCCGCCGCCGGCGTTTCCGTCGCCGACGTCCGCTACAATTCCGGCTTCGGCCGTCCGCTCGACTACTACACCGGTCTCGTCTTCGAGATCACCACCGACCGTCTCGCCCTTCCGCTTGCCGGCGGCGGGCGCTACGACCGGCTGCTCACGCTGCTCGGAGCGCAGGAGCCGATTCCGGGCGTCGGCTTCTCGGTTTGGCTCGACCGCGTGGATACCCTCAGGGAGGCCCGCTGATGAGCGTCACCCTCGCACTTCCGTCCAAGGGCCGCCTGAAGGACGAGGCGATCGCCCGCCTGGAGAAGGCCGGTTACCGCGTCACGCCGCCGAAGGACGACCGCAGCTACAGCACTTCCGTCGACGGCCATCCGGCCATCGACGTGAAGTTCATTTCCGCCTCGGAAATCGCCCGCGAGCTGGAAGCCGGCAACGTCGATCTGGGCGTTACAGGAGAGGATCTGATCCGCGAGACGATCCCCGAGTGGGAGCGTAAGGTCGCCATTCGCGCCCGCTTGGGCTTTGGCCGCGCCGATGTGATCGTCGCCGTGCCCGACGTCTGGTTCGATGTCTCCACCATGGCTGATCTTGACGATGTGGCGGCCGACTTCCGGCACCGCCATGGCCGCCGCCTGCGCATCGCCACCAAGTACTGGCGCCTGACGCAGCAGTTCTTCTCGCAGAAGCACGGCATCCAGGTCTATCGCATCGTCGAAAGCCTCGGTGCCACGGAAGGGGCGCCCGCGGCTGGCTCCGCCGACATCATTGTCGATATTACCTCGACCGGTTCGACGCTGCGCGCAAACCACCTGAAGGTGCTCGAAGACGGCGTGATCCTGCGCTCGCAGGCCTGCCTCGTGGAATCCCTCAAGGACCGCTCTGCCGGAGATGTTGCCGTCATCGCTGCCATGGTGGACGCGCTGAACCGCTGACACCTCTGGCCCTCCCTCCGCCCCCCTCATGGTGAGCTCGTCAAACCGGGAGCTGTCGGAGGGCGGCAAGCACAAAGGCTTTCTGCGGCGGGTCCACAAAGACTTGGAGCGACAGTGTCGGTTCTTGCCACCTTCATGGTTCGGCTGGCCCACCATGATGGTTCGACGGGCTCAGCATTAAGGTGTACGGCACGCCATGACGGCCTTGCCTACTCATCCACCACGCGCAATTGCAGGCGGCCCTGACCGGGCGACACGGGTCCGGCCTTCTCTCCCCCGCCCGCACCGGACTTTCGAACCGCTCCGCCGGTTTCCGCCTCACCCAGTTCCAGCGCCTCGATGCGGCTGCCGCGCTTGGTGATCTTGTCGGCGGAGGTAAGGATCATTTCCACATCCTTCTGAGCCGAGAAGAAGTGACCCTGCAGCTTGCGCACGCGCTCGTCGAGCCGGGTCACGTCCTCCATCAGCTTCACCACCTCGGCCTGGATGAGATGCGCCTGCTCTCGCATCCGCGCATCGCGGAGCACCGACTGGATCACCTGCACCGAGAGCATGAGCAGCGAGGGCGATACGATCACCACCCTCGCCCGATGCGCCCGCTGCACCAGCGCCTCGAAATTCTCGTGAATCTCCGCGAAGATGGACTCCGACGGCACGAACATGAAGGCGAGCTCTTGTGTCTCGCCGTTGATGAGATACTTCTCGGAGATCGCCCGGATATGCACTTCGATGTCGCGCCGGAAGGCGGTTTCCGCCGCCTTGCGCGCCTCGGCGCTGCCCTCGCTCCCGGCAGCCTTCATGGCGTTCCACGCCTCCAGCGGAAACTTGGCATCGACCACCAGCGACGGTGCGCCGTTCGGCATACGGATCAAGCAGTCGGGCCGCGCGCCATTCGAGAGCGTCGCTTGGAACTCGTAGGCCCCTGACGGCAGCGCGTCGGCGATGATCGCCTCCATCCGTGCCTGCCCGAACGCCCCGCGCGTCTGCTTGTTGGAGAGGATCTGCTGCAGCTGGACCACCTGTCCGGCGAGCGCCTGGATGTTGTTCTGCGCCGTGTCGATGACGGCGAGCCGCTCCTGCAGCTTGGCGAGGTTCTCGTGCGTCGCCTTGGTCTGCTCGTGGATCGAGGTGCCGAGCCTGTGCGTCATCCCGTCGAGCCGTTCGGTGAGTGCCCTGGTCAATTCCGCCTGCCGGGAGCCGAGGATTTCCGCCATCGTGCCGAGTCGCCCGTGCAGTTCGGCTTGCGTGCGGGCGAGCTCCCGCAGCCGCTCCTCCGCTTCCGCCGCCGCGACCGCCCTCGCCCGCGAGGCCCGCGCAACCATGATCGCCATCAGAACCATTAGGAACAGGATGACACCGCCCGCCGTAGCCATTACATGACCCACGGTGAAGGTGGCCGCGCCGAGGCGGAACACGGGACTGGCGAAAAGCGACGCTGAATCCATCATCGCGTTACCGTAGACGATTCCGCCCCGCCCGAGAAGATCAAAACGAGAACAAAACGTACCCGTGCCATCCGACCGCATTGACGCCCGACACGGGAGCAATTACGTCACGCCAATGGCTACTCGACCGCTTGTAATTCTTCCCGATCCGTTGCTCCGCCAGGTCTCAAAGCCCGTGGAGCGTATTGACGACGAACTGCGCAAGTTCGCCGCCGACATGTTCGACACCATGTACGACGCGCCCGGCATCGGCCTCGCGGCCGTGCAGGTGGGCGAGCCGATCCGCATGCTCGTGCTCGACGTTGCCGGCAAGGACGAACCGAAGAACCCGCAGGTTTTCATCAACCCTGAAATCCTCGCGAAGAGCGAGGACATGAACGTCCACGAGGAAGGCTGTCTGTCCATTCCCGATTACTATGCGGAAGTGGAGCGTCCGGCCCGCATCAGCGTGAAGGCGCTGGATCTCGACGGCAAGGAAAAGATCGTCGAGGCCGACGGCATCCTCGCCACTTGCCTGCAGCACGAGATCGACCATCTGAACGGCGTCCTGTTCATCGACCACCTGTCGAAGCTGAAGCGCGACATGGTGATCCGCAAGTTCAGGAAGCTGGCGAAGGAACGCAAGTCGCCCGTGGTGGGCTGAGCGGTCCCTGGAAAGGTGGAAGCCGGTTCCCGCCCGGCCCCGTGACACGGGGACAGGGCACGGATCCGGCGGAGACGAGAGCCGGTTTGCCTTTCCATCCGCGACAACGGAGGATTGAGCCTCCCGTTTTCCGCCCGGCGAAAACAGGCTTGGCCGGCGGTCAGCAATGGATGTGGCGGGATGTCGGCCAGGCAGGTCACCCGCGAGAAGCGCAACGCGCATAGGATGTGAGAATGCCCCTCAACCTGATTTTCATGGGAACGCCGGAATTCTCGGTCGCCACGCTGAAGGCGCTGCACGAGGCGGGGCACAAAATCGTGGCCGTCTATACGCAGCCGCCGCGCCCGGCCGGACGCCGGGGCCTGGAACTCACAAAGTCGCCGGTGCATCAGGTCGCAGAAGAGCTCGGCATACCCGTCTTCACGCCCGTTTCCCTGAAGAGCGAAGAGGAACAGCGGCGCTTCCGTGACCTCAACGCGGATGCCGCCGTCGTCGTGGCCTACGGTCTGCTCCTGCCAAAGCCTATCCTGGAGGGCACACGTCTCGGCGCCTACAACGGCCATGCCTCGCTGCTGCCCCGCTGGCGCGGGGCCGCGCCCATCCAGCGCGCCATCATGGCCGGCGACGCCGAGACCGGCATGATGATCATGAAGATGGATGAGGGGCTGGACACCGGCCCGGTGGCGCTCACCCGCGTCGTGAAGATCAATCCCGACATGACGGCGGGCGAGCTGCACGACGCCCTGAAGGAAACCGGCGCTGCCCTCATGGTCGAGGCCATGGCAGCCCTCGCCTCCGGTGACCTCAGGCTGACGCCCCAGGCCGGGGAAGGCGCCACCTACGCCCGCAAGATCTCCAAGGAGGAGACCCGCATCGACTGGACGCGCCCTGGCCGCGACGTCCACAACCACATCCGTGGTCTTTCGCCCATGCCGGGCGCCTGGTGCGAGATGGAACTCGGCGGCAGGCTGGAGCGGGTGAAAGTGCTGCGCTCCACACGCGTGGATGACATGGGCGGCGAACCCGGTGAGGTCCTGGACGACTTCCTCACGGTCGCCTGCGGCACCGGCGCCGTGCGCCTCCTCGAGCTGCAACGCGCGGGCGGAAAGGTCGTGACCGCCGCCGACTTCCTGCGCGGCGCGCCGGTGAAGAAGGGGCAAAGGATCAGGTGACCGCCAGCACTCCGGAGCGCAGCTGAGCCATGCCCCGCTACCGCATCGACATCGAATACGACGGCACCAACTACGCCGGCTGGCAACGCCAGGCCGGCCAGCCTTCGGTCCAGGAAGCGATCGAGCGCGCCATCCTTGCGCTGAGCGGCGAGACGGTGACACTGAAAGGCGCAGGCCGCACCGATGCCGGCGTCCACGCCCTCGGTCAGGTCGGCCATTTCGATCTCGCGCGCAACTTTCCCGAACGCAACATCCGCGACGGCCTCAACGCCCATCTGCTGGCCGCTGGGGAATCCGTCTCAATCCTCTCGGCCGCCGTGGTGGACGAAACCTTCGACGCCCGCTTCTCGGCCAGGGCCCGCCACTATCTCTACCGCATCGGCAATCGCCGCTCGCCCTTCGCGCTCGACCGCAACCGCGTGTGGCACGTCTGGAAGCCGCTCGACGTCGAGGCCATGCAGGAGGCGGCGCACCGGCTGATCGGCCTGCACGACTTCACCACCTTCCGCTCCAGCCAGTGCCAGGCGAAGAGCCCGGTGAAAACGCTGGACCGTCTGGACGTTACCCGTGTCGGCGACGAGGTGCAGATCCGCGCCTCCGCGCGCTCCTTCCTGCACAATCAGGTGCGATCGCTCGTCGGCACCCTCAAGAAGGTCGGCGAAGGTAGCTGGACGCCGGACGATGTCCAGGCGGCGCTCGAAGCGCGCGACCGCTCCCGCTGCGGCCCCATGGCCCCGGCCCACGGCCTCTATCTCGTTGGCGTGGACTACTAGATCGGCCCTTGGGAAGCGGGGCCGGTTTCCTCGAAACCCAAACGGCTTGAGCCCGATTTTCCGTGAGCGTCCGAAAGCTTCCGGGCCCTTCCTACAGGCTTCCCACGTTGATACCGAGCAACGACTGCAGGATGAGCAGTGTGGCGATGGAAGCCACCAGCATTCCGAAGAACACGCCGGTTCCCATCGCAGCCCCCTTGGCGAGCGCGACCACCGTCACCCGCCAGGACAGGAACAGGGTGAGGAAGAACAGCACCAGTGACAGGAACATTGCGATTTCCGCCAGCGCCGGGAAGAAGATCTGCAGCAGCGTCGGCGGCAGCATCATCCAGGTGAGCAGCGCCGAGGCCCAGTTGCTCGCCACCACGTAGTGGATGAGCCGGTCCGCGATCCGCGCCTGCTTCGCCACCGCGAGCAGGCCCACCAGCGGCAGGATCCACGACCCGATGCTGGACAGCGCCAGCCGCAGCACGATCTCGAGCCGCGACATGGGCAGCAGCATCAGCGCCTCCGCCTCGTTGGCAAAGGCCAGCCAGTTGATGAGCAGGGCGGGCAGCGACACGGGAACGGCATAGAAAGAGTTCCAGAACCCGTCGACGGAAATGTCGAGGTACCGCAGGCCGTCCGCCCGGCCCGTCATCAGGCGCCAGACACCATGGAAATACTGCTGGATGTCGGCGCCCCAGTTCGTCATCCGAACCAGTCCTCCAGGAACCGCAGATAGATCCGGGTGAGCTCCTCGAGGTCGGCCACTGCCACCCGCTCGTCCACCATGTGCATGGTCTGGCCGACCAGGCCGAACTCGACCACCGGGCAATAGTCCTTGATGAAGCGCGCGTCGGACGTGCCCCCCGTGGTGGACAGTTCCGGCGTCCGGCCCGTCACCGCCTCAATGGAGGCACTCAGCGTGTTGATGAGTTTCTCGTCATGGGTCAGGAACACCGGGCTGACATTGCCGACCCACTTCAGCTCGAACTGGACCGGCTCTTCCCTTCCGCTGCGGAACCGCTTGTCCTCCGCCGCAGCCCTGAGCCGCAGCTCGATCTCGGCCTTGAGCCTCTCGGCGTTCCACAGATCGTTGAAGCGGATGTTGAAGGCGAAGCTGGCCTTCGCCGGGATCACGTTCGTCGCCGGATTGCCGACGTCGATCGAGGTGATCTCGAGGTTCGTCGCCGGAAACTGCTCCGTCCCGCTGTCGAGCGCGGGATTGAGGAGCGCTTCGGCCAGGCTCAGGAGCCCCCGCACCGGATTGTCGGCGAGATGCGGATAGGCCACGTGCCCCTGCCGCCCGCTGACCGTCACGCGGCCCGAGAGGGAACCGCGCCGGCCAATCTTGATCATGTCGCCCAGCGCCTGCGGGCAGGTCGGCTCCCCGACGATGGAGGCGTCCCACGTCTCGCCCCTCTCCGCCGCCCACTGGAGAAGCTTGACCGTGCCGTTGACGGCCGGGCCTTCCTCGTCTCCGGTGATCAGCAGGGAGATGGAGCCCTTCGGCGCCCCGTGCTTCTCGACGTAGCGCGCGACCGCCGCCACAAAGCAGGCGATGCCGCCCTTCATGTCCACCGCGCCGCGCCCGTAGAGAATGCCATTGTCGATCACGCCGCCGAATGGCGGGTGGCTCCAGGCGGCCTCGTCCCCCGCCGGCACCACGTCCGTATGGCCGGCGAACATCAGGTGCGGCCCTTCGCTGCCGAACCGCGCGTAAAGGTTTTCGACGGATGCTTCGCCCGGCTCGTCAAACACGGGACGGTCGACGCTCATGCCGAGCGGCTTCACCATTGCCTCGAGCGCAGCGAGCGCCCCGCCTTCAGCCGGGGTCACCGACGGGCAGCGGATGAGCGTGACCAGATTCTCGACGGGATCAACGGGAAGTTTCATTTCCTTGCCAATAATTCAAACCCGCGGAGAAGTCACGGGGCGGTTGATGGGATGGTTTCAGTCCTGCGGCGCATTCGTGTAGCGACCGTAGCGGTTTGCCCCGGGATCCCCCGGATACAGACACAGAATGAGGAAGGCTAGGATCGACAGGACCGGGATGAACAGCGTCACGGCGAAGTAGCCCTCCCTGTTGAAGTCGTGGAAGCGCTTCACTGACAACGCCACGTGCGGCCAGAGGGAGCCCAGGAAGACGAGCGCGAAGATCATGTTCCACATCTCGTATTCCGCGCTGCCCAGCGGCGCGATCATCGACTTGTACAGCGGAATCACCGCGATGACGCTGAGAAGCATCGTCGCGAGGAAATAGACCCACCGGCTGATCCGGCCGGAGATGCTGAAGAAAAGCCATGTGAAATTGCTTGTGCCCACGACCTTGCCCCTGTGCACTGCTTTCCAGTCGGAGACCGGCACACATTTGCTTCAAGATACCATGACCGGCGTTCCTGCAGGACGCGCGGCTGCTGAAGCCCTCCCGCCCCACGGGCGAAAGGTCTTCCGAAATCTGTCCGCTTCGCGCCGCGACGGAGACCCTCTTTCACGCGCTGGCCAGTCTGACCTGTTGAGGCCGGTTCCGGACAAGGCGGAACCGGGTTTCCGTCCGGAACCGCAAAACAAACGCCTGGTGCAGTTCAGGGTCTCTGCGAACCTGGACCGCCCTAGTCGCGCAGCAGCTCGTTGATCGCGGTCTTTGCGCGGGTCTTCTCGTCCACGCGCTTCACGATCACGGCGCAATAGAGGTTGGGCCCGGGCTGACCGTCCGGAAGCGGCTTGCCCGGCATGGTTCCCGGCACGACCACCGAGTATTCCGGCACCTCGCCCTGGAACACCTCGCCCGTCGTGCGGTCGATGATCTTCGTCGACTGACCGAGGAACACGCCCATGCTGAGCACCGCTCCGCGGCGAACGATGACGCCCTCGGCCACCTCGGAGCGGGCGCCGATGAAGCAGTCGTCCTCGATGATCGTCGGCGAAGCCTGCATGGGCTCCAGCACGCCGCCGATGCCCACGCCGCCGGACAGATGCACGTTGCGACCGATCTGCGCGCAGGATCCAACCGTGGCCCAGGTATCCACCATCGTGCCCTCGCCCACATAGGCCCCGAGGTTGACGAAGGACGGCATCAGCACCACGCCCGGCGCGATGAAGGCGGAGCGGCGCACGACCGCGCCCGGGACGGCGCGAATGCCGGCGCGCTCGAACTCCGAGGCACTCCAACGGTCAAACTTGGACGGAACCTTGTCCCACCAGACGGCCTCGCCCGGGCCGCCCTTGATCACTTCCATCGGATTGAGCCGGAACGACAGCAGCACCGCCTTCTTCAGCCACTGGTTCACCCGCCACTGCCCGTCCGGCTGGCGCTCGGCAACGCGCGCGCGCCCGCTGTCCAGAAGGTTGAGCGCCTCCTCGACCGCGTCGCGAATCTCGCCGCGCGTATCCGCGGTCACTTTGTCACGTTCATCAAAGGCCTGCTCGATAATCTTTTCGAGAGTGGCGAAATCCGATGTATTCATTAGCGAACCATCTCCGTTATAGGAGCTGTTGAAAGGGTGCCGTGATTTGATGTCATTGCCGGCTGGATGCCGGGCAAGCGGACCCTAAGCGAACGGCCGAACCGGGTCAATCATTGCAATGCTCTGGCGGAAGAGTGTTAACCGGGACAAGTGAGGACGCTGACGAATGAAGCCTGAAGATACCAACAACTGGACCCCACTGCCCCACTCGGATGAAGTGCGCAGGCTGGCGCGCAACGTTCCCGAGACCGCGCAGACCAGGTCGCCGACCTATCGCCTGGCCTGGGATGACAATGATTTCCTCACCCGGCGCGAGTTGCGTCCTGTCCGCCTTCAGCTCGAGCTTCTGAAGCCGGAGATGGCGCTGGCGGAAAAGGGCATCCGCTCGACCGTCATCATGTTCGGCGGCGCGCGCATTCCCGAACCCGGCGGCGAGGCCTGGGCTGCCAAGAACGAAATCCAGAAGAAGAATCTCGAGGCCAACAGCCGCTACTACGAGGAGGCCCGCAAGTTCGCGCGTCTCTGCTCCGAGTACTCGGCAAAGTCCTACTATCGTGAATTTGTTATCGTTACCGGCGGCGGACCCGGCGTGATGGAAGCGGGCAACCGGGGCGCGGCCGACTGCGGCGCCCCCAGCATCGGCCTGAACATCATCCTGCCGCACGAGCAGGTGCCGAACCGCTACGTGACCCCGGAACTATGTTTCAACTTCCACTACTTCGCCATTCGCAAGATGCACTTCGTGATGCGGGCCAAAGCCGTCGCGGTCTTCCCCGGCGGTTTCGGCACGATGGACGAACTGTTTGAAACGCTTACGCTCATCCAGACCGGCAGGATGGAGCGCGTGCCCGTCATTCTCTTCGGCCACGAGTTCTGGAACAACGCCATCAACATCGCCTACCTGGCGGAGCAGGGAACCATCTCCCCCACCGACATCGACCTCCTGACCTTTGTCGACACGGCAGAAGATGCCTGGAAGGCTATTCAGGAGTTTTACAAGATTACGATATAGAATTTATTATGTTAATTCGAAATATTCAAATTATTCAAAGTGTAATACTTTGATATTGAATTAGAGGTCACTATTGATTTAGGTATTATTTTAGCATAATTTTATCGACGGATGGGAGGGAAGGATCTTCACGATGAATCCGTCGGATACACTTTGGGGAGGCGGGCCCGTGACGACACTTTTTCATGTGGCCCTGCGCAACCCATCTGTTCAGGAATGCTTGGAAATTGTGTCCCGGTCCAACTGGTTCGACTATCTCACGCTTAGTATTGTGAACCCTTCGAGAGACCCGGCAAGCCTTCCGAGTACATGGAGTACCTGCCCTGGTGGATGGATAACCCGGTATCTGCGCCGTTCCTACGCCCTGGACGACCCAGTGATGCAAATCGGCCTGAATTCCTGCGAGCCATTCTGACCTGTCCCGGCTTTTTCGATCCAAGGTAACTTGAGACAATGGCCTCTCAGAGAGTGAGAGGCATATGAAGAAGACGCGATACAGCGACGAGCAGATAGTC